>JAYUEB010000398.1:0-4920 GCA_043739525.1 Bdellovibrionales bacterium | reverse complement strand
TGTTGTCTACACACAACCCATCTTTACAGTTCGCCATGATTTAGTTTGTGATGGACCTTATGTTGCTCGCATTAAACCAATGGTTGTTCCTCTTGATTATGGTTTAACGGGCCCAGTTCAAGTCAGACAAAGAGTTGTTACAGCACCGGTTGCTGAACAACCAGTTGTCGCGCCAGTTGCGCCAGCAGCTCCTCAACTACCAGATCCTGTTGCCATTGCAGTTATTGGGCGACCAATTCCTCGCACGGTTGATCCTAAGACTCAGCAACCGCTTCCGCCAGTACAAGTAGCTCGAACAATTGATCCGAAATCTCAGCAGCCTCTTCCTCCAGTGAAAGCGAAAGCTGTAAATGCTTCTGCCAAAGCTCCTAAGAAACCTGCGCTAGCGAATGTGGTTTGTTGCGGCACGGGTGATGCTCCAACTCCAAAAGCAGATCACTCTGAGGTAGATCAAAAATCGTATCCTGCTCAAAAAGATGCGAGTGCTACTCTGAAAGATCCAATGATTAATCCACCACGCGGTGATTATTAGTTCAATTTGAGATAACTGACACTTTGGCCCCGCGTCTCTTCAATCGTAATTTGAAGAGACTTAAAACGAGGGGCGTTTTCTATTTGGCTCAGGCGTAGCCATAACTTCTCACAAAAATACCGAGCAAGCTCTTCACTTGTGATATTCACGACAGCGAGTTCTCTGCAATCCTCTTTTGGAAAGAGATAGCGACGACTTGCAAATTGCATCTCGATCGAATCACCGACGTATTTGAATTTAAGATAAGGAGATTTAGCAGCAATTAAGATATGCTCGTCGACTTCATCACATAGAGCTTTGATCTCTGGTTTAATCAAATTAAAATCAAAGGCCATTCCAATTGAAGAATCAATATCGTTTAGTTCAATATCACATTTCAATTGGTAATTGTGGCCATGCAATCGTTCTGCTTGAGTGGCAGAAAAAATTGTAAAGTGAGTGCTCGAGAATTTAAAATTTTCTTTGGCAAGATGAACGATAAAACTCATAGTATTTGCTCCTTCACTTGGTTTGAGCGCAGTCGCTCGGCTTTGCCTGCAAATCTCTGGATAAAGTCACAGCGCTGACAGAGGCTTTCACAAAGCTCGCCCTTTGCAAAACCTGACTTCATCTTTTGCAATCTTTCGCTAGCCAATATTTCAGAAAATGGCGTCTCAAAAACATTTCCGAGTTCGATTTTGGCTTCCTTATCT
The DNA here is from genome assembly GCA_043739525.1 of Bdellovibrionales bacterium. Classification (GTDB taxonomy): domain Bacteria; phylum Bdellovibrionota; class Bdellovibrionia; order Bdellovibrionales; family JAMPXM01; genus JAYTQQ01. The sequence goes on along the minus strand of JAYUEB010000398.1, from coordinate 3,696 downwards.
AAACAACATGGTACAACTTTGCCATCTGCATGTATGGCGATATGACTCGTCAGTGCATGGCAAAAGCCAACCTCACTTAAAATTTCATCTTGCATATTGGGCCAACGAAAACGCGAATCAAACTGAACTGAAAATCGACCACCTAAAGGATAAGACTTTTTAAACTTTAAATTCACTTTTGAAAAATCGACTTTCACGCCAAATGCCTGCTCAACTTCTTCAAGCATTTGTTGATTCACTCGAGCCTCAAGAGGACTCTCTTCTGCGCCTTGATTCCACATGCGAAATTGAATGTAAAGATCGGGTCTTACTTCTCTCGCTTTTTGAACAAATTCAAAAATGGGTTTGAGATAGCGATCAAGCTTATCGCGATAATCTTCCGACTTTAAATTGGCCGCAAAACTTTGAAGAGAAATATTCACTTGTCGAACCGCCGGAGTCAAAAGCGCCTGAACATTTTGAGGCTTCATGAGACTGGCGTTAGTTGTGATGTGAACTTGTAAGTTTTTTTGAGCACAGAGATCGACAAATTGACTAAATTCAGGATGTGCGAGGGGCTCACCCATGACGTGAAGACAAACTTGGTCGGTAAAAGGTCGAACCTGATCTAAAATAGATTCGAATTTTTCTTGAGAGAGAATTTGGTTTGCACGCTCGACTTCGGGGCAAAAGTGACACTGAAGATTGCAGATATTGCTCACTTCAATGTAAATGCGATTAAAGTGCATCTTGCTCTCCGAACGAAATTAAACTCGAGACTTAGCGACTTCGATACTGAGACGAATCAGATTTCGCAAACTTTTGAGTTGATCTTCGGACCGAATATCGCCAATACCAAACTCCAAAAGTCCAAGTGCCGAAATATGAATGCCGTGTTCAAGCAGTAACCAGTGAGTTGCCGCAACTGCGGTTCTACGATTGGCATCTTTAAAAAAGTGATTGAGTACCAATTGTGAGTAGAGGTCGAGAGCTCCATCTTCAACATCGCCATTCATCGCTTTTTGAAGAGCGTTTGAAATGATATTTCGTATGTTGATCATGGGATTAGTCAAAATTGCGAAGCTCGCACGCTTTCCGCCCGGAATACTGACGACTGCAGCCTCATTTCGCCAAGGATCTTCGGAATTTCCGAGGATCATCATGTTAAGACCCGCAAGTTCTTGCGTGTTGAGGTGCTTTTTGCCACTGGCGTTGGCGTCAATATACGAAATCGCCTTTTCAAAACGCACTCTCTGTAACTGCTTTTTTAACATATCTTGCAAGTGTTTGATCCCATCAATGAGTTGCCCCACTTAGTAGCATTTATAAACACTTTTTTCTCTTAGTTTTTAATATATCCTTCATTTTTATTGAAGTTTCGCTTACAAGAGGCCTATGAAAATTTTTGCCGTCGCTTTTTTTATCCTTTTAAACTCTTTGTCCCTTAAAACATTCGCCTTTCCTGAGTTGGTTCGCCACGGGTATCCCAACTGTGTTGCTTGCCATGTGAGTCCTTCAGGTGGAGGCACTCTCACCGATTACGGTAGGTCTCTTTCAAAAGAGCTGGTCAGTACTTGGAGTTATGAAAACGAAGAACAGTTTGGGCATGGCCTAATAGGTAAAGCTCCCGAATGGCTTCAAATAGGCGGAGATCTTCGGTTTATTCAGCTCTATACCAACAACCCGACAGCCACAGAAACCAAAAATTTTTGGATGGATAACGAGCTTGAAGCCGGGGTTCGATTCGGTCAGTTTTATGCGGATTCAAGCCTTGGTATTCAGCGTGGGCCGGCTTCAACTCCACATCTTTACGATGCTATTTCGTCTCGGCACTTTATCGGTTATTTCATAAGTGACGAGATCTCTGTGCGCTTTGGCAAGTTTTTACCAAGCTACGGCCTCAATATTCCAAATCACACAGCTCTCACTCGCGATTCACTTGGCTTTGATCAGGGCATGGAGCACCTCAATCTTGAGGCCTCATACCTCGGCGAAAAGTTTGACGTCTTTTTAACTGCTCTTTTAGGAAAAGCCGACCTTGAAGGTGCCGCGATTGAATTTCCGACTGATCCCAGCTTGGACGAACATGGTGCCGCCCTCTCTTCGAGCCTATGGCTGGCAGAGAAATTCAAAGTTGGCGTGAGCTTTCTATATGGTAGCAGCGATGCCTATCATCGACTTCTTTCAGGCCTCTTTGGAATTTTAAAGCTTTCAAAAAAGGCCTATCTCCTCACAGAATGGGACTGGCAATCCAAAACCGAGCGCATCGGCAATATCGAATCACACGGATTTGCTGATTACAATGAGCTCGGATTTGAAGCCTACAAGGGCATTAATCTTTACCTCGTAGAAGAAGAGTCTTATCTCGACTTCAATACAACCTCGTCTCGCGACAACTCATATGGTGTAGGCTTTAAGTTTTATCCACGCCCTCATTTAGAGTTTCAAGCGGAGTATCGCAAAGAACGTAATATGAGAGCTTTTTCGGATTATACGGACTCTGGATTTTTGACTGGTCACTATTACTTCTAAAAACTGGCCCCTTATAGTGTTGAAAAATGATTTGCGAAAATTTGTGTCCGGACTTTCTTTCTGAACTAGGCTGTTCTCTAAGCAACTATTCTTCTTACAATTGGTTCTCTTTCTTTTGGTGGAAGCAAGAGCATATTGTGATAAAGCGAATACATCGCTATGTGATAGCCTAGTCTTTCGGGGATTTTCGTCGTACACCAAGTTTTTCTAAGCAGCCGATTAATGTTTGCTCTAAGCATCGCATAAGTATGATTGAGACTAAAAAGAGGATCAAATCCTCCTTTTTTTAGCTCTCCCTGTCCAGCAATTGCAGCATCTCTGCTTAAGTGAGTTTCATAGTCAGCTTCCGGAAAATGCTTTTTTACGTCTGGCAAATAGTGAGGCTGCTTATCTGATTCAATCTTCGCTTTTGGATCTACGTATATTTTAATCTCTTCAAAGAGTTCATTTCTCTTTTCTCGTCTCTCATCCTTCCGAATTCCGTATTTTTTAACAGCTGCTTTTGCAATTAATCCTTTGGCAGCCATTCTTGAGACACGAAATCCGATAATCCACCTTGTATGGTTTTCGACAGCCATGGTTACAGCTAAGGGTTTAAACTTGGTGTGTTCAAAGGTTTCTAAATCATCAAATTGAAAATGTTTAACTTTATCATGAATCGAATTAAGAGTCGGAAGAATTCTCTCCGCCTTCTTTCCCATTAAAAGAAACTTTCGAACGATCGTCTTGCGATTTACTTTTAAGATACGCGCTGAGCGCCTTTGCGAAACCGTACTACATAAAAGTTCGAAAACCTGAGCATTAATATGAGGTTTTTTCTGGCGATAGATTTCGTTGAAGGTATTTTCAGAAAAAGTCTTTCCGCAAGATTGGCATCGAAAGCGTCTGACACGCACACCATTACGCTTAAGTCTGAAGCTTCCGTGAGAGGCAAAGCCCGTTCGAACCCCGGACAGATCTGGATTTAAATGTTTTGAGTAGCATGCTGGCAACATGCTGAAATGGAAAAAGCAAAAATAGCTCCAGCAACATCATAAGGGGCCAGTTTTTATAGTCTTAGTCATTTTTATATGCGGAATATTTTGCTCAGAATAAGACTCGCCTTGAACCTGGTAACCAAGACGCAAATAAAAATCGACCGCAGTACCTCTCGCACTTAGTTCGATTCTGTCTATTTGATTTTCT
>JAYUEB010000397.1:0-4921 GCA_043739525.1 Bdellovibrionales bacterium | reverse complement strand
TCGGTGCGGTCGAATCGATTGAAACTCCGGATGACAGAACAATTATATTCACCGCAAAACGTGAAAGCGCCGTTGAAGGAATCATTTTAAAACTGACTGAGCCCATGTACAGCTTGGTTTCTTTTAAAAAGGATAACTCAATCGATTTTTCGAAATCTTCAGGCCCATACGCAGTTTCAAATCAGAGCAAGAATCAACTGACCCTTTTCCTGAATGAAAATTGGCATGGGCATGTAAAAGATATGGCGAAGGTCGTCGAGATTAGGCCGACTCCGAAAGTTGATCAGATTGAACACTTCGCCGACGACAAGTGGGCCAACCTCGTTATTGGAAGCTCGATTCAGAGGCAAGCAACACGCGAGAAGTTTTCGTTAAATGGGTACAGTGTTTGGGAACGATCGCTAGATAAATTGTTCGCCTTGTATCCGTCTAAAACTTTTATCGAAAAAGGTGGCGACCGATTGATGCAGAGACTGAACGCCAAGGCTCTTGGTGACCCATTGATGGAAGGAATGTCTGGATATACGTCCGCGCCTCAGTTTTTTCCTCGGGGATATACTCTTTGGGATAGCGCAAAATCAAAAGACAAAGACGTGTCTACAATTCCATCTTTGAAGACAATTAAGGTTATTGTGCCCGCGAGCTATCAGGCACTGAAAATGAAAGAGCGTCTGCCAAAAATAATTCAAGCCATAGCAGAAGCGAAAGTTGAACTCGAATATGTTCCGATGTCTGAGGTTAACGATCGAATGAAAAAGCAAGACTACGATATTCTTGCTACGGGCATTGCAGTTGCTGATCCGAACTTCGAAGGAGCCGTTTCGTTTTTTATTGAACGTGATCCTCCTTTTATTCCGTCTACTGCTGCTCCTAACGACTATTCTACTCGCGTAAGGCACGCACGCGAGCTCGATAAAAATGAACTTCGAGCAAAGGCGATGCGCCAAATTATAAATGACTCACAAGTTGCAGGATACGTCGTTCCGCTGTTTCATTTCTCAAGTTTTTCCGTGGCGAAACAGGAGCTCGACCTTTCCGGCGTACCTAGCGGTGACGAAACAATTCTTTTCTCAAAGGTCAGAGTAAAATGAAGAAAGGAACACCGTCCCTTAAAAACCACATGCGAAAACTCGCGTTCGGCTGGACGGTCTTCTGGGTCTTTTTGGCAATCCCATTTAGCGTAGCGATCTTTTATTTTATGCAGTTTACGAACGCCGAATCTCAGTTCGCTACTAACGCAAGAATGATTACGACGGTCAAACGTTCGCAAATATTTTCTGGCGACATCAAGTCAGCGGAACTTCAAATTCGCAAAGATTTGGCGCTTTCAAATTCCGATCGCGCCATGTTTTTAGACGAACACAAAAAACCTTGGCTTCTTGGATTAGAAAGTAATCTTGAAAAGTGTGAAACAGCGGAAGCTGTTTGTTCGAACTGGCTGAAACATAAACTTGTAATCTATCAGCCAATTTATTTCGACAACGATAAACTAACATTGTGGGGCTATCTTTATGTCGAGCAGGCTCCGACAAGCAATTGGGGCTTCGCTGTCGCCATTACTTCCTTCTTCTTTTTTATTATGTTGATACAAAACTTTGGATTCTCTGCAAACGTCGTTCGCGAGATTTCCAAAGTTAGTCAGACACTAACTGAGTGGGCTCAGCGTTTATTGAAAAATCCCAAGGAGCTTTCAATAGCCGAAGGTGCTCCTTTTTCCGAAATCGAACCTATCGAAAAAGCATTGTCGCAACTGACACGCGAAATTGTCCATCTAGAAGGAATCGCTCGCAAAGAAGGAGCACTGACAACATTGCGCGGAGTGGGTCACGATATACTGAATCCAGTTTCAAGAATTAAACGGTTGTTAGGAATTATTCGCGCCGAGCAAAATTCATCTACTGCCGTTGATACCGAACTATTTTCGGCGCTAAATCAAAACGTGAAACGACTTTCAAACTACGCCGAACAATTGAAGTTTATGTATAAGAGGGATTTAGGCGAAGTTTCACTAGATGCGACTTTCAGCAATGTTTCGGTTGAAATTCAAAACTTAGTCGCTGAAATGCAATTCGATCCGGACGTTCTGGATAGAAAAATCAATATCACCGCGAACATTGAAGATAACTGCATTGCCGAAATTCCTTCAGCTGCACTTGGGCGCATGGTCGAAAATGTTTGCGCCAACGGAATTCACGCTAGCAAAAATAATAGTTCAGTACATATCAACGTCAAAAGTTTGGGTGCGTCTGTGGTGCTTCAAATTCAAGACTCAGGTTCTGGTATTCCAAATCATCTTCGCTCTCGTGTTTTCGAGGCTGGATACACATCGAAACCGAACAAAGGAACAGGACTTGGACTTTTCGTTGTAAAGCAAATTTGCGAACAATACGGAGGAAGAATCGAATTGAACTCTCGGCCCGAAATCGGAACCGAAGTTAATATCATTCTTCCACGTCAGGAGGTAGCACATGTCGTATAGAATTTTGCTTGTCGACGACGACAGCGAAAACTTAATGGTGAATAAACGCTTGTTAATCAGCGCAGGCTACAGCGTGGTTGTGGCAAAGTCCGGAAGCGAAGCCATTGAGATCTTCGATAAAGCCAAAAATGATTTTGCGTTAGTAATGATGGATCACCATATGCCCGGCATGAACGGCGACGAAGCCGTACGCGCAATTAAAGAAATAGATCCCAATCAACAAGTCGTGACGTTTTCTATGGACGACACCCGCGAAGTGATGAAAACGAGTTTTAAAGCTGGTGTGGCCGATTTTATCGACAAGAACTCCGACAACGAAACCTTGCTAACTGCAATTGCAAACTATTGCGCAAAGTACGAAGCAAATCTTCGTACAATTCGAAATGATAATATCAGTCTGGATGAACGAGTTAAATTAATTCGCGAAACAGGAATGATTGGCCGATCTCCGCAGCTGTTCGAACTTTGCAAACGCATTCAACGAGTCGCTCCTAGTGCGGCGTCAGTCTTAGTCCTTGGAGAAAGCGGCACTGGCAAAGAGCTGGTCGCACAAGCCGTCCATAAAAATAGTAACCGAAGCAAAGGACCTTTTGTTGCGATCAATATTGCCGCTGAGTCTGCGACCCTATTGGATTCAATCCTGTTTGGGCATAAGCGCGGCGCATTTACCGGCGCGCACTCTGACCATCCCGGCAAGTTTAAGCAGGCTGATGGCGGGACTTTGTTTCTTGATGAAATCGGCGACATGAATCTTGATCTTCAGGTAAAACTTCTTCGGGTTCTTCAAGAGAAAGTTGTTACACCGGTTGGTGGCACGAAGGAAACATCCATCGACGTTCGAATTGTCGCAGCTACGCATAAGAATTTAGAGAAATTAGTTGAGCAAGGATTGTTCCGAGAAGACCTTTACTATCGAATCAATACGATGCTGATCAAAACAACTCCGCTTCGCGAACGGACTGATGACATCGAGCCACTGGTGGCCGAATTCACAGAGCAGATCTGCAAACAAAATAATTTTCGAAAGCACTTCAACCGTAGTTGTTTGGAAGTATTCGAAAAACTTGTCTGGAAGGGAAATATTCGCGAATTGCGATCAGTCGTTGAAAACTGCTTGATCGATTCTGAAGGCCGCGAGATCGGCGTTCAAACGCTTCAAAGTCTAATTTCTTCTAAGCCGTCAGCTATTTCAGAAGTGCCGAAAACCCTCGAAGAGATTGATCAGCATATTCAAAATGTAAAACGCGAGATGATTAAAAGCACGTTGTTGAAATCGCCGACGAAAGCAGAAGCTGCAAGAAAATTAAAAGTAGCGCCGAACCGTCTGCATTATTTTTTGGATAAGTGGGGCCTGACCGATTTGATCTGATGATTCTTAGTATCGTTGGAAATGTTTGAATAAAGCAGTATACTTATTCTAAAATCCGCAACATATTTCGCACCGATTGCAGTCCTGAAGTGTTTTTACTCGATCAATTTTTTCTTCCCGACAATCAATAGTGCAGTCATCAAAAGCACCATAAGTTCGTAACTATACTCTTCAGCGAAAGAAAGGGAATGAGCGACTTTGTGACGCCAATTCAAACCTGCTTTTTCAATGAGAACAAAGCGAAGAAACATAAGTTCATCTACGCTGAAGCTGTTAACGATTTCAGGTTTATAGAGTAACCAATTAATGTCCTGCTCATGGACGATATCGCGCTTTTCCGAATCTTTCTTCATGGAAAAAGTCTTGCCGCCGAGTTCTTCTACTATCTGTCGTAGCAATCCTTCGAATTTCGTCGTCAACGAATCTATACAAAGAGTAAAATCGGGTCGATATTTTGTGTCTGAAATTCTCTTTTGATTTTCCTCTATAAAATACTTAACTGAAGGAGAAACAAGATCAAACATTAGTTCTGTAGACGACGCTGCTGGTGAAAAAGTCTTTCTTGCAGTACCAAGCCAGGTTTTCTCCTTGAAATACTTAAAAGTTTCGTCCACGTTGATTGAACCGTTCTTAATCCCTAATGAAAAAAAATAGCTTAAGAACGGAAGCTTTTGAGAGTGTATTTGGTTTTGATAAATGGAGTTTTCCCAATAAATTTTTAATTCCGCCGGACTGGTGTAATGCTCTACTGGATTTAGCCGATGATCCAAAACCGTCTGCGAAAGACTCTGTAGAATTATTGATTCTGCAAGATACTCTTGGGCTTCTTTTTCAATCTCATTTTTAGTTGGTATTACGCCTGCTTCTAACTTGAACTGTAGAAACAATGCGGAGCCTCGATGTGCTTTCGTTAGCTGCGTTGCCCGTGCGGATGCTTCAGTCATTGCTTTAGTCATATCTATTGGTTGCGAGTATTCCGTTAGCTTGAGCGAATCTTTAGACTGCACATACTTTTTTTCTAGCAATTGTATTCTTGAAGTATTTTTTGACGTCTTTTCGACGTCAATAGCTTT
>JAYUEB010000396.1:0-1585 GCA_043739525.1 Bdellovibrionales bacterium | reverse complement strand
AATTTTCAAATACCGGCCTCGTGGCGCTCTTTATCGTCGAGAACTGTGAGCATTCCGCCTTTTAGATTCGGCCGATAGGCGAGATGTTGAATATCATAAATAAACTTGCCGCCATTAACCGCCGGAGTTTGCCATTCTGGACCCATGCGAACCGCATCCACCGGACATGCCTCTTCGCAAAATCCGCAGAATACACAACGTAGAATATCGATTTCATATTGAATTGGATATTTTTCAACTGTGGGATCTTGGTTTTCGGCTGCGACAATATGAATGCACTCTGCAGGGCAGTTAGTCGCACACAACATACAAGCCGTACATCGGAGCGAGCCATCTTTCTTAACTGTCAGCACGTGATTACCTTTAAAGCGTGATGAATATTCATACTTCTCTTCAGGATAATTGAGAGTTGGCATCTGCTTTTTGTTAGCTAAATTGCCTAACATTTTTTTCATGGTGAGAGCCATACCTGAAAAAATCCCGAGAAAATACCAATCCGAAGCAGCCGAAGGCTTTTTAACCTGAATCATAATTCACCTCTTACAGCTGTGTACTCATTGTGGACCATTTTAGAAAGATGTATGGCATCTTCCTTATGAGGATTCTGACCTTTTAGAATATCTGCAAAAACATTCAGGCTTAATGCGTTCGGAACAACATCAAACCCACGGTGAATCTTTTGCTCGATCCCAGCAAAGTTTACGAAAGTGCCATTCTTTTCAAAAAAGCTCTTCATCGGAATTTGCACCACAGGAGTCGAAAGTTGATCAGCGGCTTCGGTCTTAGTTGAACTCAACCAAACTAATTTTTTAGCTTTACCAAAAAGCGCTACTTTTGCAGCGAGATCTGGGTAGACGCCTTGGTTCTCGGGAGCTGCAACCACCAAAGTTTCAACTTTGCCAGCTGCCAAGAGCTGCTCGAGATCCGTCCATGCATTTTTGATTCCGTGTTTTGCAAGAACTTGAGTGAGACCTTTGGTATTCGGATTTTTATCACCGCGATTGAGGATTCCATCAAATTTTTCGAGATCTGAAGGATTGTTGATCCAGTGATAGATTTGAGAACTTCCCAAATTGTTTTTGAAAGCCGTCACAATTGCTTCGTATTCTTCGACGGTGTATTGACCAGTCAACACCAGGGCAACTCCTGCTTTGTTGGCGCTCAAGTCACTGGCGAGATTTTTCGCAGCTACTTCTGGAACCAAAAATTCACCGCGTGCATTCTTAGCATCAAGAAGTCGGTGATCGCGATTGATGTACTTATAGATGTCGCGACCTTCATCGCACATCCAGTAGCCATTGACTGCTTTGTTTTCGACCGGTTTAACCCTGAAAACACCTTCTTTATTATAGTAAAGTTTCACGCTACAACCTGTTGAGCAACCGTTGCAGACGCTATCTACTTCTTTCAAAAACCAAACGCGTTGTTTGAATCTGAAATCTTTCGAAGTCAGCGCACCTACCGGACAAATATCAACAGTATTGACTGAATAATTGTTATCGAGTTTTTTACCAGGTGCCACGCCAATTTCAGAGCGATCGCCACGATTAAAAATACCAAGTTCGTGGGTTTTGCTTACTTCATC
>JAYUEB010000395.1:0-4924 GCA_043739525.1 Bdellovibrionales bacterium | reverse complement strand
GGAAATCAAAAAACCAATTTGGCGACCGGTACCAGTGAGTCTTTCGAGATGAGCTTTTTCTTCGTCAACCCAAGCGACTTGCCCCACGGTTCTCTTATTGATCAGAGACTCGAGTTGATTGCGACCTTTTAAATCAATTGAGATGAGAAAATAATTTAAGACTTGGTTTTGCCAAATAGTTGACTCGCCTAAATTAACTTGTGAAAAAACACTTTGAGCAAACTGATAATTGACGAAGGCAGCGTAATCCCATGCGGAATGAGTCGGGGCCAGAATTCCGCTCACTTCAAAACTGAGCGGTGGGCTTTCAAGTGAATTTTGCGAACCCGTCCACAAATGAATTTTAACATTTGAACCGACGGCTAATGATTGGTTGGCAGCAACTGCTGAACCAACAACAAGTGAGGTCGGCTTATTCCAAATTCCACCGTTTGAGAAACTGAGTTTCTTATCAAAGTGATCAAAGAAATTGGCATTGGTCCCGACAACTCGATACGGGCCGAGTTTAGCAAAATAAAGAAATGGGATCACCGCTTTAATATAATTGGGCTCAGAGCTCGCGCCGTCTTCAAACTTAACTTTTTCTTGAGCTTCCAGACTTTCAAAAAGTTTTTGCGGTAAAAATCCGGGGTAGTTTCCTTCTAGGTTTAAAGCTCCTAATAAGATGTCGATGCCACCTGATTTTGCTCCAACAATGGCCTCTCCACCAGAGGCAATCGTTGAAAACCTCTCACTCGTTAATAAATACAAGCGAAGGAGCACACCGCTTGTCGCGACCGAAATTGCAATTGAGAGCAGAGCGATAAAGCTTGAAATTTTTCGGCGTGTCAGACTTAAAAATGCAAGTCGAAATGGTGACATTAGGGCGCCCAATCCGAAATGCTTTGCACTTGTGAAAAGCTTTTTTGAATACGCTCATCGTGACTAACAACGATGAGGCTTGAACTTTCGGCTGCTTGCAAAAGAGCCTTCATACAAATGTCGGCATTTTTCTTATCAAGTGATGAGGTCGGCTCGTCGGCCAAAATTACTTCAGGTTTTTGTGCGAGTGCGCGAGCAATCGCGAGTCTTTGTTGTTCGCCAAGGCTGAGTACGGCAGCCCAATCATCGGCGCGGGGGGCGAGGTCTACGCGCTTGAGTGCTTGATCGGCACGACTTGCTTTTTCGGCCTGACTCAGTCCCGAATCTAAAGCTAAAAAAATATTTTCTTTTAGAGTCAGGTGATCTAAGAGATTGAGTCTTTGAAAAATGATCGCAAATTTTTGTTTACGAATATGACTGCGCTCATGATCTGAAAGAGATCCGACACGCTTACCATCCCAGTGGAGATAGCCCTCGCTTGAACTCATCAGGCCTGCGATGAAATGAAGAAAGCTGCTTTTGCCGGTTCCGCTAGGTCCTTGAATCAAGATTTTCTGGCCAGCTTCTATCTTAAAATCATCGATTTTAAGTAAAAGGCGTTCTCCACCATTTTCAGAAGGAACTTTGAGTTTTACCTTTTTTAAGTCGATCAACATGAGTTGATAGTAGACGTCACAAATGCTTAAGAGAAATACTAAATTCGATGAGTCGCATTATTTATTGTATTTGCGGTCTGACTGCGCTTAAAGATCGCTATGAAACAGATTTTTTTACTCGCTTTCATCATCAGTTTAGGAATTGAGTTGCTTGCGGCCCAAGTTCCTCCCAAAGAGGTTAATGGAAATTGTACAGTTGACGGTCACGGGCCCTATGATTTGAACCTTCCAAAGTGCTTGAAGCTTGGGGCTGATCAGGCACATACGAATTGTGTTTTGAACGAGCGAGATTCTAAGGTCGAAGTGCAATTTTCTTTTGCAGACTCAAAAAAGCTTGCTACTTGCTTGGCCAAACTCAAAGCGGAAAGTGAAGATTGTCAGCAAGCCCACTGTTCCCTTGCAAACGACACCCCCCAGCATTAGGAATTTTTTAGCGACAAGGCCATGAGCTTTGTCTATGATTTTCACGATTTAAGAATAAACCCCTACACTTGTAGGATATTTTAACTGATCTTATAACTCAGTTTTTAACCGAAGGAATAACATGCAAAATAAATTTCTCTTAGTCGGCCTTAGTGCACTTATTGGCCTCTCGTTTGGTTGCGACAAACCAGCAAAACTTGATAACGACCTTCAAAAAGGAAGCTATGCTGTTGGACAAACAATCGGCGGAAATATTAAGAGCCAACCTCTCCAACTTGATTTGCCAGCACTTGTTGCAGGTCTCAAAGATGCAGTTGAAGGTAAAACGAGCAAATTGAAACCAGAAGAAATTAAAGATGCAATGATGAAACTTCAGCAACAAGCGATGGGTAAAATGTCTGAAGCGGGTGAGAAGAACAAAAAAGAAGGCGAAGCTTTCTTGGCTGCCAACAAATCAAAAGACGGCTGGAAAACAACAGCATCAGGTCTTCAGTACAAAGTTGAAAAAGAAGGTACCGGCAATTCTCCAAAAGATGGTGACATCGTAAAAGTTCATTACACGGGGACCTTCATCAGCGGCGAAAAATTTGATAGTTCACGCGACAAAGGTGAACCAATTGAGTTCCCAGTTAATGGTGTGATTCCAGGTTGGACAGAAGCTTTGAAAATCATGAAGCCAGGCGCGCTTTATCACTTAGCAATTCCAAGTGATCTTGCTTACGGCCCAGGTGGAAAAGGTCAGATCGCTCCAAATTCAACTTTGTTGTTTGATGTTGAGTTGCTCGATGTGAAACCAGCACCGCCCGGTGGTGCAAAAGAAGTGAAAATCGAAGCGAAAAATTCTAAAAAGAAAAAGTAGTTTGGGTCAGCTCGGAATTCAGAGTCAGGCAAACTGATATCTGTAAACCGCGACTGTGCCTGGCAGACGGACAGCCGTTGACTGCTGCCCGCAAACAAAAAAAGGTCCTTAATAGGACCTTTTTTTATTTACAGATGTGATTTCGATTTATCAAAAGTATGTTTGAATTCCAGCTAAAAAGCGCAGTCCGGTCTCACTGTAATTATTGTATAGAGCGATGTGCAAATCGCCATCAAATCTCAAGCAAGTGTCAGATCGAAACAAAAAGTATTTATAAAAAGCTCCACCATTTAAAGCGAGCCCACTTGATGAATTAGAAGTTGTTCCAGCTTTTACGCTGATACTTTTAACTTCGGCATCTCCTCCGATGCCGTAGACATCCGAAGCGCCGGGTGTGTTCGCAACTAAATTCCAGTCGAAAAATCCACCGGCGCCTAAGGTTGTCTGACTACTATTCGAATCAGTTGATTCATATTGAATTTCTGCAAGGGGACCATATTCGTATTTTCCGTAATTCCAGCCGCCGCGTCCAACGATATCAAATAAAGTATCTCCTGGATATCCATTGCTACGCGAATAAAAATGGAGTTCTCCACCATTCATACTCCCGCCGATTGTGAGGCGTCGACCGCCAGCCATTGCTCGCGAAGATGCGGGAGATCTGAGCTCAAGAGTATCGATTTCGACAGTGTCTCCGGCTTGTAGTCTTGGATCGATGGGAAGTTCGATGAGAACTTTTTTACCTTTGGCTTTTACAACTTTACCAGTTGTCGCAAATGCAGACGAACTCAGCCCTAAAATGGCCAATTGCAAACAGAGAACACCAATAGAGAAATTATTTTTTATTTTCATAGATTTTAGATTAATCGAAAAGAGGCGGTCCTCACAAGTCTGCGAACCCAGCTTTAGACCAAGGTCTTAGTTGTTTAGACTCGACCAAGCTTTCGAGAGCCAACTCAAGCGATCCGGATCCTGGCAGATGAGCTTAATATTTTGTCGACAGGTGTAAGGACAGCCCGTTATTTTGAGTGGGACGAAATCTAGCTGCTTGAGGTAATAGTCAGGCAGATAGGCGAGGGCCTCTCCTGAGGCGATTAATTGCTCAATCATTTTCAGGCTCGATGTGAGGTATTTCTGATTTCGTTTGAATTTATCATCACGCCATCCGTCCATTGAGGCAGAGGAGTGAATTTTTCCGAGAATTGCATTTTCAGGAATAACAAACGCGTGTTTTAAAACTTCTTCAACTGGGATTCTTGACTGCTGAGAGTATTTTTCAAAGATGAGATGGTCTCGGGATGCACATGTCTTAAATTCGACCTCTGAAAGCTTGATGCTACTTAAACCTAAGGGCACTTCAGCACTCACGATTCCAAATTGCAGGTCACCATTTTCAACAAGCTCGATCACTTTCTTATCAGGGACAGCTGAAAAGTGAAACTGACTTTCAGTAAATAATTTCTGAAGTTTTTTTGCGAGCTCGACACCAAATTTGGTTAGCAAGACTTCTTCACCGCCAATAGAAATATGAATCGTGCCTTTTTTGCCGCCGAGTTCGATGCGTGCATCTTCTTCGAGTCCTATAATCTGTTGAGCTCGTCGTTTGAAAATCTGACCTTCGGGAGTCAGTCGAATATTTCGACCTTGGCGAAAAAATAATCTGACACCGAGTTCGTCTTCGAGTCGCGAAATAGCCTTGCTGAGAGAGCCGGGAGATATATGAATGGCCTCAGATGCACGGTGGATATTTTCTTCTTTAGCTACCGCTACAAAGTAGCGCATTTCAAATGTTTCCATAATCGAAATATATATAGCAATAATGTTTCTTTTTCAAGCTTTTAAAAAATGTTATAAACGACCCATGAAAAATCGTTACACTCCACTAGTTATTAGAAATAAACGTCTCAGAAATCGTATTGTCATACCTCCTATGGCATCTCAAACGGCAACTGATTCAGGTTTTACAACTGAAAATACCAAGGTTCATTATGGAAGGCTCGCAGAAGCGGCGCCATCGCTTTTGATTGTTGAATACACCTATGTCCACGCATCGGGAAAAAGCGAAGATCATCAACTGGCAATTGATCAAGACGAGAAAATTTCTGGTCTTAAAGAGCTTACAAAT
>JAYUEB010000394.1:0-1587 GCA_043739525.1 Bdellovibrionales bacterium | reverse complement strand
ATCAAAAAATTTAATGGCTACGAATACGCAGGCCGCACACTCCAAGTTCGCTATTCTTAGGTACCTGGTTCCTTTATCGGACGCAGCGCTCCTTCATTAGAAATTAAATGACGATTAAGTCTATCACCCTGTTTGCAATTGCATACAGAGATGCCAAGAAAAATAGTACCTCAATCAAGCCTTCATCCTTATCATATTAGTGCTCGATGCCTCAATCGGGCGTGGTTTGATATTCCGATTGAAAAAGTGTGGAGTATATACGAAAACTATCTTCACTTTATTCATCATGCCTTTAACATAGAGATTTTTTCTTTCGTCTTAATGTCGAATCATTTTCACCTCCTGGCTAGGGCACCCGACAACAACCTGAGTGCCGCCATGACTTACTTTATGCGCGAAACAAGTCGTGAGATCGCTAGGTGCGCTGGCCGTATCAATCAAACCTATGGAACTCGATTCTCGAGAACTCTCATTTCCACTCACCATCACTATCTGTGCGCCTATAAGTATGTCTATCGCAATCCGATTGAGGCCGGCATCTGCTCGAAGGTCGAAGACTACCCGTATTCAAGTCTTGGATCGCTGATTGGAATGAATAAATCTATAATTCCACATGCAGAAGATCTCACTTTATTTTCTGATTTTGAAGGAACTCTAAAATGGCTCAATACACCGAGTGGAAAAGAGAATCGTGAAGCTGTCCGTCGAGCTCTGAAACGAAATGTTTTTGAATTTGCAAAAGATAAGGCCGGAGATTTACATTCCTTAAGTACGGATCTCTATTGATTGAACATCTCGTCCGGTAAAGGAACCAAGTACCTCAATGAAAGATCTCTTTTCGACACAGTCGACTGACTACGCAAAATTTCGACCGACTTATCCTCCTGAGCTATTTGCCTATCTTGCTCAAATCTCAGCAGAAAAAGATATGGCTTGGGATTGCGGAACCGGAAATGGCCAAGCGGCCTTCGAGCTCGCCGAGCATTTTAAGAAAGTCATTGCCACTGACCCCTCTGAAAAACAAATCGCAAATGCGAACCCAGCCCAAAACATTCAGTATAGTGTCGGCTCAGCCGAAAAATCAGGACTTGAGAGTCACAGCATAAATCTCATCACGGTTGCTCAGGCCTTTCATTGGATGAAACAGGACGAATTCTTTGCAGAAACCAAGCGCATTTTAAAGCCTGGAGGCGTGCTTGCCTTCTGGTGCTATCAACTCGCCGAAGTCACGCCAGAGGTCGATGCGAGTGTTCTGAAGCTTTATACGGGAACTCTCGGACCTTACTGGGAGAAAGAACGAAAACTCGTGGATGAGGGATACCGTCAGGTGAAGGTTCCCTTTAAAGAGCTCTGCCCACCTCAGTTTGAAATTCTGATGGATTGGTCATTAGAACATTTCGCCGGATATCTTTCAACTTGGTCGGGGCTTCAAACCTATATCAAGAAAAATCAAAGCAATCCGCTGAAAGCCTTTTATCCCGAATTAAAAATTCTATGGGGAGACGGAAAGCGAGAAGTTCGCTGGAAAATTTCACTGAGAGCTTTTCAGCTCTAAATACACGCTGCGTCCGATAAAGGAACCAGGTA
>JAYUEB010000393.1:0-4941 GCA_043739525.1 Bdellovibrionales bacterium | reverse complement strand
GAAAATCCAGATCATCGAGCGGAGCTACATAAAAGAGATCCAACGTAAGAAGAAATATAAATTAAAGCCAGAGTTCGTTGATGGCGCGAAAGACGTTATTTTAACGGCGAAGGGTCCGGACTCTCTACTGCCAGGCATGAACTATACGACTGAGTTCGTAGCCAGTGTGGTCGCTGATAAATATATTAGCCATATGCCGCTTGAGAGGCAGTTACGCGAGATGGAGTCGCTTGGCCTCACCGGCGTTGAGAGTTCCACACTCTCTCGATTGGCGGCCCTAGCGGCTGCGAGTTTAGAACCGACTCAGGTCTGCATTTTAAATCAAGATTTGCTGACTAGCGATCTTGCGCTTCATATCGATGAGACGCCGTGGAATATTTTAAACAAGAATGAAAAAGATGGGCACATGTGGGTCATTAGCAATCGCTGTGGAAGTTATTATTTTTACGAACCCACACGTTCGGCGAAAGTCGTTCCCGAAAAGCTTGCAAATTACAAAGGCCCCGTCTTAACAGATGGCTTACCAAGCTACGACAAGGTGTTGGCGGAACTACAAATACCCCACGCGTACTGCTGGGCACATGCGAGACGCGAATTTTATCCGCTTGAAGATCACGATCCGAGCGTGACCCCGATTTTAGATCACATCGATAAACTTTTTGAGATCGACAGAAGGGCGCGAAGCTTTGAGGAACTCAAAGTACTGCGAACAAAAGAAAGCGCGCCAATCATTGAGAGTTTAAAAACTTTACTCGTAAAAGAATTTGCGAACAGCCGCGATCGCAATCAGAAACGAAAAGCGATTTTATACTTACAAAAACGTTGGGCCGGCTTTACGTTATTTTTGAATGACAATCGAATACCGCTCTCCAACAACGAAGCCGAGCGCACCATCCGCCATGCCGTGATGGGAAGAAAAAACTATTACGGCTCGGGTAACCACGCCGGTGCCGAAACTGCCGCGACCATCTTCACCATCATTGAAAGCTGCAAGAAAAACGAAATCGATCCGCGCACGTACCTTATTGGCGCTCTCAAGGACATCGCGGCTGGACGACAGCCGCTCACGCCGCTCGCTCTAGCGCGGAAACTCCGAAGCTAACGCGAATTACGCAGGGGTTACCCTTCAACTCAAAAACTCCGCGAATATATAGCTCGCTTAAAAGAAGCACTGAGGCGTCCAGGAAGATTTATCTTTTGTTACAGATGTGTCAGTTTTCTAATCGCAGAGGGTTCTAACTGCCCAAACCCAGCAGTATCACCTCATTGAGTTCTGGAAGAACTTCTTCAGAGAGATTGTAACCTATGGCCTTTTCGAAAACTTTTAAGGATAAAACTTCGTCAATTGTGATCTTATCAAGAGTGACCGCCTTAAGCTCGGCATCGAGAGTGAGTATTTTCTCCCGTCAAATGCTACATTGTTGAATAGAGTTCACTCATTCTCGAGAATCCTAGTGCCTTCGGTTCTTAGCCACTGAAATGCTCTTGAGACATGCGTTTCGTTTAGATCATCACTTCCCGGAAAATATTCGCGAGTCATCTCCGCCCAGATACTTAGAGCCGGCATATTCGCTGGTGTTGTCTTTGGTAGGGTCGCTACGAAAGCTTTTAAATTCTTTAAATTAAGAGGACTGAAACTATCTCGAAAATAATTGAACATAAAAGTCATAACAACTTTTTCTATTTCTCGATCCCATACTTTTCCTAAGCGTAAATAAAATGCACGATTAAATCTAACCTGTTGGCGAAGGGTACTTTCAAAGCGACCAGATTTAATTTCTTCAATCCAAAAATCAAACATCGCGTAAGCATGGGTATATTTATCATGAGTCGTAAACGCATATTGGGGTAAGACCTGACCATCTGCAGATTCGGCTTTCTCAGTTAGTCCTGCGAAAATGACTGGGAGGCCAACTGCTCGAGCAAACATTTCAACCGATAGTGACTCCTGAGGTACAGCAATCAAAATAATTTTGGGAAATAAATCAATATAAGAAGAGTTTAATTTGGTAAAAACTTTCGCGTTAAAATAGGCGTTGTTGCTCAAGTTTTCAACGCTAATACCTGGGGTTCGGTTCAAAAATGAAATCGCCATGGCAAATCTGTCTACATTCAGTAAATAGTTTATATAGCGAGCATTGAAAGATTCACCTTCCATATTTCTATTTTGGGAAATGAGACTTTTTAGGACTGATCTCGCAAATTCTAGCTGTCGTGGCGTTGTGCGGGTTCCATTATGAATAGCTTGGCCTAAGTGTATTTCCATCCAGCCCGATGAATTTGCGATAATCGGGCGAAGAAGAGTCTGAACTGAATCATGGTTCCATCTACTTTCAAGTGCTTTGTCTAGATCTTGACTGACTCGAGGCGTGAATCCTTGAAATATCTCAGCGCAACTCATACTGATTGGGCTGGCGGTCGCGTGGCCGAAAGGACATGCCATAAGAACCAAAAGACTTAGAATAAATTCTCTTAGGCATTTTCTATCGCCCACTCGTGCTGATTCTGAGCAAAATTTCAATGGCGCAAATATCTTTTTCAATTAAATTCCCTTCAAATAGGTTACAACTTATAAGCTTTGACGATTAGGTTCACGTGAGTTCCTAACGA
Organism: Bdellovibrionales bacterium; assembly: GCA_043739525.1. GTDB lineage: Bacteria > Bdellovibrionota > Bdellovibrionia > Bdellovibrionales > JAMPXM01 > JAYTQQ01. The sequence continues at coordinate 2,331 of JAYUEB010000393.1, read as the reverse complement.
GGTCTCGCCAATAGCGGGGTGAATTTGCAGTTGCAGATCCTGGTGCTTCGAAAATCAAAGTCCAAAGATACGTAAAGGCTGTCTGGCTGGACTGCATTTGTCTGAAGATGGATTTGAACTCGTTGAGCTCGAGATCGCTCATTCCCTCAATAATAGTGTAAAGCTGCAAAAGATGGGACGGCTCACCATGATCTAGCCCAAAACTACCCAGATCAGTTACAATTCCAAAGTGGCCATAGGTGTCTTGGTTATAGGGAGCAATCTTCTGCCAAAGTGTTAAGAATGATACAACTTCTAGTTGTTTTTGATGAAACCCGGCGGCCTCGAGGGTCTGAATAATATAATCTAAGCCATTTTCATTTAGGACACGAATTGTGTTTCGCTGGCGGCTTGTATCGTAAAGTCTACTAACAATTGTTCTGAGATAGTGCGATGGTGGAGTCCAAAAAGTTGAGCCGAGCATTTCTCTTCGGCCTCGTGGAGCTCTGCCGGTAACGAGTGTCGGTCGATCGTGAAAAAACGATATGAGTTCTTGTTCACTTAAATTACTTAAAAGAGATATATTTGAAATGAAAAATTGCTCTAGGATATATCGATTCCCGGAGTAACTAAGTTCGGTCACTTCCTTCGGCGTGAGGTGAAAGGCGCTTTCATTTTTGCTTCGAATAAGCTCGACAATACGAACTAGCTCAGGACTCGATAGATAAGCAGTTTCTTTTAAGAATTCTGCTACTAATTCTTTATGAGATAGGCCCTTTAGATAATCATCGTGTCTCGCAATTAACTTAGCAAGGTCCGAAACAAAATTCAAATCACCGATGACTGCTACCTCCACCGGCAGGTCTGTTGCGTCTTTGGATTCAAATTCCAATCCAAAGCCTGTGATTTCGACTTCAGTTATGGCATCAGCAAAGGAGTAATTGAAGTCACTCTCAATTTTCATTTGATCAAAGTCGATCATGTAGGATGGCGCGTTTCCATTTTTCGAAACGCTATAATCAACTGCTTTAGGAATCTTCGCTTTAAAGCTAAAGTAATTATACTCAGTTGCACCAACGCTTTTCAGTTTTCGCGCGTGAATAACCAGGGAAGTCTGTGATTCGAGTTGAGAACTTCCTTTAAAATCCAAGCTCATTTGAACGCCAGAGTATTGGCTGAAATCTCGGCTTGGATATTTGAGAGAGAATGCTTGGGTTTGCATTCGAACTTCTCGAGTTTGACCGGGGCCTAGCGCTCCATAGACTTCAAGCCTTTGAGTTTCTTTTGACTGGACGACGCTTAGTTTATTTTTTTTTCCGCCCAGGCAAAGCTTGCAAATGGAATATAAACTTCGCGCCCAAGTATTGCCCCTCAAATGTTTACTTTGAGTCACGCTGATATTTTCGGTCGGAATAAGGTAAGGGCTCACGCTCGTTGCAACCACGCTTTCCACCGAAACAGAATTGTTCTCTGAGTAGCTGTGCCCTATACTTGATTTTAAAATTCGATTCTGAGATTCAAATAGCGAAGCACAGCTCAGACCCTCTGCAGAGCCAAAGGCTCCAGCTGAAGATGTCAATAAAAACGACAATATGCCAAAAAAGATAGTATTTTTGCCCATAAAACGAATCTCAAGCTCTCTGAATTTCAAATTGAATAACAGAGGGCCAATGTGCAGAATGTATGCCGTCAAAAAATTTGTTTGGTAGAGACATTCAGCGCTTCATTTAAGTTAGGTTAGACACTCCCTTTTCTCCATCTGAAATATAGTTCCTTTTCAAGATGGCACTGCAATAGCATAATATCTTGAATCGGGTTCGTAAAAAATGGGAGCAGTTTGGAAGGTCAAATTGAGATATTATAGGTGCTTCATTGATTGATTTTAAGCGGGCCCTCTGTCAGGCTGGTTTGGCTAGGACTGTACAAGAAGCAATTGTATTCTTCTTCGTTTTTAGTTTCTTGCTCATTCTATCTTGCCAGGCAGATGGTGCTTCTTCCGAAGCCGAACTTCCGTGGGCGACCCGAGTCTTTATTGCGGGAGAAGTCAGAGCTAACAACGGTTTAGAAAAGTCGTCGGATCCCATACCAACAGAATATATTGAAATTCCCATGTCGGCGGTAAACCGACTGACTTCGGGGCCAGAGGGCTTGGCATTGGCAAAATTTTATGAATTTACCAGAGATGGAATTGACTACGTCAGATGGCCAATTCATCCGAACGACAAGAAATACAAAGATGAAATACTCGCTCATTTGTGGATCGAATTCAAAATCAATGTTCGTGTTGTTTCGGGCACTACCTCATTTCAGACAGCCTCACGAAGTGTTATGCCAACTGGGGAGCGTGGAGAA
>JAYUEB010000392.1:0-4949 GCA_043739525.1 Bdellovibrionales bacterium | reverse complement strand
AATTTAATGTCTTTCCCTGCGATGGATTAAAAGGCGTTGCACCTAAAGAACCTAATGATACTTACTTAACCGCAGACCTTAGAAATCGCGCGAGCAGTAGCACGATCTGTTTTGACTTCAGAATCCAATTGCAGATGGACGCCGAAAAACAACCAATCGAAGATGCGTCAGTCGAGTGGCTTGAAAAGGATACCCCTTCCATTTCGGTTGCACGCGTGATATTTGCGCCTCAAAAATTTGATTCGACTGAACAAATGAAATTCTGTGATGACCTTGACTACTCACCGTGGAATGCAACTCCCAATTCGAGCAATCCAGATTTGAGACCACTCGGAAATATGAACCGTGCCCGTCAAAAGGTTTACCCTTCGAGCGCAACTTTTCGCGGAGCCTCTTGGAAACAGCCAGATGGAAGCGAAGACTTTAATAAAGACACGCATGAAAGTGAGAGAAACTAATGAAAAAGTTTAAGCCTCTCATACTTCTCATTTTAACTCTGATTTTTGCATCGCAATCTTTTTCGAATGCTGACTCTGGCATTTGGACGGACTGGTACCGAAAGTCGTTGGTTGAAGGAGCAAAAGACCTCTATAACATGCGCCAATGGCTCGACAAACACAATTTGGTTGATACAAATGCGACACTTCCGACAAATTATGTGTGTGATCCGAGTCGTGAATTTGCTCGAACGGCAGATGGTTCTTGTAATGATAAAAATCAGCCAGCCATGGGCGCTGCCGGCATTAGGTTCGGAAGAAATATTCAGCTGACAGATGTTCACTCTCCTACTGACAAAGAAATCTTCGAACCAAACCCTCGCCTCATTAGTCTTGAGCTTTTAACAAGACATCAATTTAAGCCAGTGGACTTTTTAAATTTATTAGCTGCTAGTTGGATTCAATTTATGATTCATGATTGGCTCAGCCATGGCGACAATGAGGTTACCAGCCCGATGTGGTTGGATCTTCCGCCAAACGATCCTTCTGGCCAAAGCAAAATGTTGGTTCTGAGAACAAAAAAAGATCCGAAGACACGAGCCGATCTCGCAGCAGGTATTCCTCAGACTTACAAAAATGAAGTCACCCATTGGTGGGATGGATCTCAAATTTATGGAAGCAATCAGGAGATCCAAAATAAACTTCGCAGCCATCAAAATGGAAAGCTTTTAGTAAATCCAAAGTTTGACGGCGACCGTCTCACCATGGACTCTAACGATGGCGTTGAAGCGACGGGCTTTAAAAGAAATTGGTGGGTTGGCTTAAGTTTACTGCATCAACTTTTTACACTTGAGCACAACGCAATTGCTGAGCGCCTCAAAAAATCATATCCTGAAATGACTGACCAAGAGCTTTTTGATAAGGCGAGACTCGTCAATGTTGCCGTCATGGCAAAAATTCATACTGTCGAATGGACTCCTGCAATTCTTCCAAACGAAACTCTGACTGCCGCAATGAATATCAACTGGTTTGGACTTATCAGTCACGGCGGAAAACACGAAGATTTCTTGAAAAAGTTGGGCTCTAAAAATGCCGTGCTTGACGGGCTCGTCGGCGGCGAAAAAGATCTTCACGAAAAACCTTATAGCATCACGGAGGAGTTTACATCAGTATATCGACTTCATTCACTTTTACCCGAAACGCTTCAGCTTCTTTCGAGTAAGACTGGAAAACCTCTTCGCAATCACCTCGGCCAAGCTTTAGCCCCTGTTCCACTTGAATCTATTCGTGATGAAAAGTCTCATGAAATAACTGACCATGCTTCTCCAACTGATTTATTTTACTCTTTCGGAACTCAGCACCCAGGTGCACTCGAGCTCAATAACTTTCCGCATTTTATGCAAAACCTAGAGATTAAATTACCCGATGGTTTTAAACTCCTTGGTATCGACACAAAACTTGAAACGATCGACATGGGAACAATCGATTTGATTCGGGACCGCGAGCGCGGAGTTCCGAGATATAATGAGTTTCGTCGACTCATCCACCTCACTCCAATTACAAAATTTGAAGACCTCACAGATGACTCCATTGTAATCGCGAAACTCAAGCGTCTCTACAATAATGACGTGAGCAAATTAGATCTCATGATCGGATGCCTTGCCGAAGCTCCATCTCATCGTCCCGACCATTTTGGTTTTGGCGAAACTCAATTTCAAATTTTTATCTTGATGGCAAGCCGAAGACTTCAAGCCGACCGCTTTTTCACGACCGATTACAATGCTCAAGTTTACACGCAAGAGGGCATCGATTGGGTTTATAAAGCGAGCTTCAAATCTGTGTTGCTAAGACATTTCCCAGGATTGAGAAGACATCTTGAGGGAATAGACAACGCGTTTAAACCTTGGAAGTAAAAGGCGCCGAAAGGTACCTGCTTAGTTTTGGAGGCGCAGAGCGCAGAAGACGAGAACATGAAAATGCCGTCTGCGCGCTGCGCCTCCAAAACTAAGCAGGTCCCTTTCGGCGCCTCTAGTCACGTAGTCTAATATTCACATGCCTTACTCCTGGCTGTTGCTCCAGAAGTTCGATGAGGCCACTGACTCCTGCGCTGACAGGAATTCGCACTTCGAAGGTGATTCCGACAGATTGACCTTGTAATTTTTTTTCATAGTCAAAATCGGCAACCTTGGCTCCGAAATTATTAAGTGCAGACATGATGTGAGAGACTCGCTCGGGAGCATCTTCCATTTCAAGAGTGACAAATCTTCTAATTAATTTATCGTTCTTGTCTTCGAATAGACGAAAAATTGTGAGGGTCGCTAAGCCCATGACAGTGACGGCGGCGCCTTCGACGTACATTCCTCCGCCTGCAGCTAAACCAATCGCTGCGACTAACCACAATCCTGCGGCGGTTGTGAGGCCTTGAATTGTGAGGCCCGTTTTTAGGATCGCTCCCCCGGCAAGAAATCCTATGCCCGAAACGACGGTGGATGCGATTCGGGAGACATCGGCGTCAACATGCTGACCAGGATCGTATCCTTGAAAAAATAAAAATTGGGTGGAGACAACCATAAACGTTGCAGACGCCATCGAAACCAAAAGATGAGTGCGAAGTCCGGCTTGTCTACCATGGATGTCACGTTCAAAACCGATGACTCCGCCCAGGACAGCTCCAGTAGCGATTCGAATAACCATATCGACATGAGTAATCACGAGGAGCCTCCTGTTACAGACTATCGAGACCTCGATTCAAAATGCAAACACAATTTATGGCGAAGAGAGTGCCACTTGAAGAGCTTTTTCTTCAGGCAAATTGTAGACAACGCTTGCCTTGTCACAATCAAGGCGTCTCATGAGTGAAAGGACATTCTGATTTGCAGAATCACGATGATAAAACTTAAGACTACCCGATTGATTTGAATAGCCTGCAGGCTTCGGTGTGGATACGCGTCGGCAAGTGTGGCGACAAAAAGACAGAAGACGGATACTCTCGACCCACTCCAAAAACAATTCGGTCGTCATTGAATCGAGTCACGCCAAAAGAAACCGCAGATTGAACAAGAACTGCAAAAATTAGAATATTTTTCAACGAGGCCCCCACATGGCGGCGGAAGATTATTGTGACAAAATTGAAATGGCAAGCGCTCAGCTCTTCTTGACTTGTGAATCCAATTTGTCCAACCTGGTGCGCGTAACAACCTTAAAAAGGAGAACTTATGAAATCAATTTTAGTAGCGATAGTTTGTTTAGTTGGTCTCTCTGCAGCAGCCGATACTGGTTATACCTTTGTATGGAGTAACGATTTCAATAACTACGGCGCTTGCTTTCAGGTGACACTTGATGGTCGCCTTCTCAATGGCGGATACGCTGTCAGCGACAATTATTGTGAATACCTAGCCCCTTCTCATTTCGAATGGAGTGTCGATTTCAACGGCTATGGCGTTTGTCTTCACCTGACTCCAAATGAATATTTGTTAGATGGTGGTCGCGCCCAACAAGATAATATTTGTGAGAGCTATGCTCCTTCACACTATATGTGGAGCACAGGCAATGATGGCTACACACATTGCTATCATGTTACACCGCAAGGCAAACTTCTCAATTACGGAAGCGCATTTCCAAATGAATACTGCCAATAATTTTTAAGCTGAAGCCTGTCGGTTCGCTTTTTGGGCCTGCAGGCGCCTGGCCCTTCTATTCCAAAGATTGGCCGTTACCAAATTAAACCAGACAAAAAAGAAAAGCGTAAAGATCAACATGCTCAACGCAAGTTCTTTAAGATCCATTGTACGACCAAAAATACACACTCTTAAAAAGTTGTAGAGGCTATAAAAGGGTCCAAATAGAAAAGCCATTTTGAGGCAATCTGAAAGCGATATCAATTGATCAGGCTTTGGCTTGAGTCTCCTAAATGGAAACCATACAAAATCGGTTTCCGAAGCCCAATTATGCCAATCTTCGATTTTTTGCATCCACATAAAGAAATCTTAATTGCTTAAGGACTAAAAGGCCAAGACATTTGAACAGTACCGAACCAACTAATTGATCGAGTCGATTGATCGCCTGAGGTTGAAAGCGAGAACACGCACCCACTCGTGTCGGTATTCATATAAGTACCGTCAGGAAGGAAACTCAATCGAGTCATTGTTCCACCTGTGTCTTGGGAGAAAGATCCTAAGACTTGTCCGTTACTGAGCCTCAATAAAACTTCTTTGTAGGCGACTTGGTTTCCGCAAGCGATGATCGGCTGAACAGGCGTATAATCTGAGACCGGAGCATTTTGCCCATTACACAAAGTGACCGACTGAAAGTTCTGATCACCTAAAGTAAGAGTTCCCGAAAAATCAGAATCGAGTGCCATCAAAATAGTTGAGCCGCCCGAAAGGCAGCTGGTTGGCGAAGCCGCCACAGTTTGGAAAACCATATTGAGTCCGTTGGTTCCGGTAGAACCTGTTGCGCCAGTTTGTCCTGTTTGTCCTGTTTGTCCTGTTTGTCCTGTTTGTCCTGTTTGTC
>JAYUEB010000391.1:0-4955 GCA_043739525.1 Bdellovibrionales bacterium | reverse complement strand
CTTCTGTCGCCAACGGTGGGCTGGGCTGGGGAGCATCGACAGCTTCCGATCTGAATACTGCAATGTTTGCGATGCTTGGAATTAATCCAGGATTTGGTTACGCTTTTCCAGAATTTGCTGGCGGAATCACTGCAACCGCAGACCAATTCGGTGCATTTTTGCAGGCTATCGTTTCTAAGAAGCTTAAGATGTACGACTTTTTAGGTGCGAATCCTGTTTGCACTCTGCCAAGTGCTTGTCAGGGCTCAATGCATAGTCCTGCGCCGGTCAATTGGCATTATGGATACAATCATTGGATTGAAGACGATGCGGCAAGCGATGGTGCATTTAGTAGCCCAGGTGCTTTTGGATTTTATCCCTGGATAAGTAAAGACAAAACTCTCTATGGAGTTCTCTCAAGACACGATAGTACTCCAGGTGGTGGCGGCGGCACAGGCGCGGCGGCCAGCCCTTATTGGAAATCTGTTTTGTGCGGTCAAAAAATTCGAACTGCGTGGATAACAGGTGTCGCACAATAATTTAGGCTAACTTTTCTGAAATTTTTCTATGTATGAAGTACATCATAGTAAGAGTGAAAACGCTGGTTGCGACATAAACGTATCCTACGATGGGGAAGTTTCCAATGCTTCCATCTGTTCTCTCGACCACGATGAGTCCAGCAATAATCGAGGCGATGCCACCAGAGATTTGTTGAATAGAAGAATTCACAGACATAAATGATCCGCGATTGGCAGCTTGAGGAATGGCAGAGATTAAAGCCTGAGATGGAATCATTCTTGAAAAAATTCCGACGAACATGACAACACTCACTAAGATCACGAGATGAAGAGGCGTTATTCCCAAATGGGTGTAGATGATGACCATCACAATGCTGAGACAGGTGCCGAAAAGAAAGGTTTTAAACTTTCCGATTTTATCGCTGATTCGACCAATGAGAGGTCCAATGAACATCGTTGCAAGTCCCGTACTCATATAAACAATCGGAATCTGAGTTATGGGAATACCATTATTGTGAACGCTAAAGGCGCTTCCAAAAGGCATCAGCATAAATCCTCCGGTGGTGAGGAGTGCAGTGGTCGCAAATGCCTGTAGGTAATCGGGTGTCGAAATGCAAACCCAAAGATGATGAAGCGCTTTATTATCAGATTGAAGTTTGAGGTGAGAATTAACGGGTTTAAGAAAAATCCATATGACAATGCCAACGAGCGAGCTTACGGCGACAATCATAAAGAAGGGCATGTGCCATCCCCAGTTGTTTGCGAGATAAAGGCCCACAGGGATTCCGAGGACCTGACTACCAGCAAAGGCAGTTTGAACAAACCCCATAACTCTTCCACGCATTTCAAATGGAAATATGTCTGTAATGATCGCAAAGGAAATAGATCCGATGACGCCGCCAAAAAGACCAGTGATCATTCTTGCTGCAAGTAAAAAATGATAGGAAGGAGCTGCGGCGCAAAAGAGTGTTCCTAATAGAAAGCCCATATAAAAGAAGAGTAAAAATTTTTTACGATCAAAACGATCTGCAAATCCCGCGGCTAAAAACCCCGAGGTGCCAGCGCTAAATGCGTAAGCCGAGACCACCAACCCAAATTGCCCCGGAGTAATATGCATTTCAGGCATTAAAATCGCGCCAAGTGGTGAGAGAATCATAAAATCTAAAACAATCGTAAATTGAAGAAATGCTAAGACTGCGACCACAAATTTTTGATAAGGAGAGAAGCTCGTATTTTTAGTCATAGATGCATTGTTCACGAAAGTACTGCATTGAGCAATATACGTTGATGGCTGGTTCAGATTTAGTTCAATAAATTTCTTGGGCGAAAGTCTAGTGTCTCAGCAAGGAGTTTACCTCAATCACTTAAAGCTCTATAATTGTTAAAGATATGAAATATATTTTGGTTTTATCAAATGATTCGCGCTCAAGTATGCACATCACAAACTGTGCTAAAACTCTGAGTGAAGAAAATGAAGTCGAATCTTTTTATACGCTTGATGCATTTGAATCGTTTTTGAAAGATTCGCCAACGGATACAGGTAAAGACGAGATCGCGGCTCTCGTAATGAATGAGAAGCAGAAGAAAAGTCTGTTTAGACAAGCGAGTATTCGGATTGAAGGTATTAATCTCATTATCATTGATCGAGAAATTTTAGGCTCCGCTGATCCAATCCAATTTATTGAAAAGCTTAAAGAGCGCCTCAGTCGCTCTCCCTTTCATAAGCCAAATGTACATACTCGATATTTTCTTCTCAGTTTTGATGCGAATACTACGGCTATTGATGCCTTCGCAAATCCTGTTCTGGATGATCTGATCATGAAACCGATCGATGATCAGTTATTTATGCAGAAGCTTTCGATGATTCTTTCAGAGAAAAGAACGCTTGTGAGTCAGTTTTTATATAACCAGGCAGTTGAGTCACCAGTTCATATGGCAAAATCGACTATGATTGAGGGTTTGTGCGAACTTGGATTTTCGATTCGAAGTAAGCAGAGCGCCAAAATCGGAAGAGTGATTCGAGTTTTTTCAAAAATTTTCGGAGATAAAAGCGAATCGACTTTGCTGGCGATTATTTATAATGTTGAGGCGCATCCAAAATATCCCGATGAAAATTTGATTTACTACACTTTTTACGGAATCACAAATCGACAGCTGACAAATGTTAGGAAAGCTCTACATCTCAAGCATGGAAAGCCGCCACATCGGCAGGCTATCTCACCTGATGAAATGAAAATCTTTGGAAGAAATCGTAAGAATGTCGCGGTGATTGCGTTTGATCCTGGTTTGCGAGCCGAACTTGTCCCCGCATTACAGTCCAATTTTATTAATTTGAATGTTCATGAGTATCCTTCGCTTATTAGCTTTGGAAAGAAAAATGGAATTCGCCAACAGGAAGATGGGTCCGTACCATCTGATTCTAATAATTCAAGCTCTCCGGTTGCCTTTAATTCCGATAAGTTTATTTTTCATGTTAATTACGCGAACGACATTGTGAGTATACAAACTAAAAAAGTGAATCTTTTTGATGCGACTGATTTTCAGTTAATTTCTCAACAAAAAAAATGGATGCGATACATTGATCCCGAAGATCTTGAAGAAACAATTGAGTTTTTAACATACGTTAAGACTCACGATAAGGGTCATATCTTTATTCGTCTTAAGGGACCTCACTCGAGCTTGCACCTTATGTATATGGAAGCTCAGAAAGTAAAAGGCTCAAGCCCACCAAAGATTAAAGTTGAGCTGGCGGAGCTCAAAGGTGATGCGGGTCTCGAAAAGTGGCAGACTGTTCGGCCTCGAGCTGATATTAAACAGCCCAAACTTGATTTAGATGCGATCATTATCGATACTAGTAGTGTCACGGATGAAATTCAAGAATGGGCTATACGTTTAAAGCAATTTTTGGAAAGTACAAAAATTGAAGATGGTTCTAAGAAGATTCCAGTTATTGCGTTGGTTCCTGAGAGTGCTATTCCAAAACTCGATTCGTTTAAGCATACCGGATTTGCCGATGTCATTTTGACCCCCTTTGACCGCAAGCTAATAATTGATAAGTTAAGTTTGCATGTTGATGGGCTTTGCAACGAGTTTGGTTTGACCTTCCCAAGATATAGAGACTTCTCAACCCACATTTATATTTCACAAACTGTGATTATGGAAATGGCTTCTGAATTTGGTTTGCAGATTCGATTCGCTCAGCCATTTCGCGAAGGACTTTTTTTGAGATTTTTTAGCCCGCTATTCCAAGATGAAAACTACGACGGAATTTTGGCACGGAGCTATGCCGCAATCCCAAGCCAAAAATCATCAGATGAGTTTCATAATATTTTTAGTTTTTTTGGTATATCAGATGCCTTCATGAAGCATATACGTAAATGGATTCGCGATACCCACATAGCTCGCAAGGAGCAGTAGTCTACTGTGCGCAATCGCCAGTAGGAATTGTGATTAAATTATTAATTGAAATTGAGCTTGTGTTGCCAGTGTCGGCGTTCACAAATTGGCCCTTACCTGCGGTCGCCATGCTTTGAAGGGTGCTCGCGGCGGTCGGATCGTTGATGGTGCCGTAGTAGACGGCACTTAGAAATATGCGGCCAGGAGCAAGATTTGAAATCCCAGCAATCGCAGTATTAAGACTTGTGAGGTTCACGCTTCCATCAGAGTTTAAAGCGTCTGTCGGGTAACCATCGGATAGAAAGATAATTTCATAAAGAGGAGCTCGCGTACCTGTTATATTCAATCCTGGATCGTTTGCGATTGTAGCTTTAGCAGCTTTCAGTGCGGCTAAGTAAGGAGTCGCATCTTGATCAGAACCTGAATTAAATTTGTCAATCGCCGTTTGCATAGCGGCCGCATTTCCGAAGCTCGCGCCGCCGCCGTTCGTAATGTAAGACTGAGCACTTGATCCTGAAAAGGCAAGAAAGCCCCAAGAAAAAGAGGTATTGCTTTGATTTGCATTTAAAAAGTTTGAGATCGAACCACCTCTGAAGGTTTTATTTGGATCCGTAGGTGGCGCGCAACCTGCTTGATCTTGAGTTTGGCAGGTTGAGGTACCTTCAGATTGAGTCGCAACCGAATTTGATCCTGAACGATCAACGACAAACAATACATTAATTGGAGCGCTCACCTTTGTCAGATTACAAGTTCCGCCACCTGTTGTGGTCACGTTGCCAGTTCCACCGTTTAATGTATTGGCTGAGTCACTTGAGCTACTGAAGTTCACGCCCGAACAGTTTTCGAAGGCAAGAGTGAGTGATAAGAAGAAAATAACGCCTAAAACGCTGGTGAATTTTCTTTTAAATTTCACGATTAGCCCCCTCGTTCTATAGGCAATTAAAGAGCAAAAATCATGCTGAGCCTATGCCAAGCTACATGTAATTGAGTGTCGATAGGGGGTGGTCCTGTAAAAAGCTTAAGCGGAAGGAGGAGTCTCAAAATGAGAAAAGTGCCTGCCCG
>JAYUEB010000390.1:0-1597 GCA_043739525.1 Bdellovibrionales bacterium | reverse complement strand
GATTTGAGACTTTCGCTTTTCGACCTTCTGTAATCATGAGCCATGATTTTGCTCGCCAAGACCTATTGGATTCCGAAATTTCAGGTTCAATCATTTGAAATTTACCTCGAGCTGTTTGTCTTTGGGGTCACGAACGAAAATGATGTCGTCACCACCAGATGGCACGGTGATAATATCAAAAGCACATCTGCGCTCTAGCATATACACAAAGACATTGGTTTTTGCATTTGGCCTGAGTGCCTTAATTGCGAGATCATTTTTGATCTGTCTGAAATCAAAACTACTTTCTCCTGGCAAAATATCTTTTGGCTTAATCGGAAAACTTAAAATCGTAAGTCGCCCCAGGGCCACACGCACTTTTTGGGTTTTAACATCATCGCAGGGCAAAGATTTTTCTTTGCTTACGACTTGGGGTGATGGCTTTGCGTCAGCATCCTCATAGGTTAACAAATAAAAAAGAGCGACGAAGACGAGAATATAAAGGAAGCCTCTAAGCCACTTCATTTTTTCACCTCATGAATTTCTTCAACATCACTTAAAACAAGGCCGTAGGGATTTCCCTCAGATCTGGTTTCGGATTTGATTTGGACTTTCAGCGGAAACCTAAAAGATGATCTGATATCCCCTACGGAAATCATACGATCAGCATCGACGTTGATACCGTCTTTTTGAGGTAGCACATTATTAACAACAACTGTCTGGCGCATTTTTTGTTTGGAAAGCTCAAGCTGCTCCTTGTCTCGAAAAACGCTTTCTTCACGGGACAAGAAATTTGGATTCATCCAGCCGGTGTTAAATCTCGCCTTCAGAGCTTCTTCGACAAATGCTTTGATCTCATCGTTGGTCGGAGCGGACGGATCTTTTTCAGAAATTCGAGAGTAGCAACCTTTTGCAATAACTAGTGGATCTTTGCCAGATACCACCGCCACGACAGAACAAAGAAAAATAGCTAAGAGTAAAACGATAATGACCAGAACTTTAAGAAAGCGATTCTCTTTTTCAAGAGAATCCCATGCCACATGAAATTTCATGTAAACCTCCAGGGGTAAAATTGATAGGGTGAAAATTAAAAACTTAAGAATTCAAATGACTGGATACTAATTTGAGGAATCGTCGTCAGAATTTTCGGGCGAATCCTTGCCTTTGCGGTATTCCTTCCACTTGTTTTTTGTGAAGTTGACGGCCTTTCGCTTCGGATTAGTCCATAGTTGCTTTGTCGCAAAATTCTTTGTGCCGTTTACGGGCATGGCTGCTTTAGCCGCAAATGAAGCCGGAGTCATAGCAACCGCCGTGAGCAAGGTGCTCCCAAGACCATCAGCAACTCCCGCAATACCACCACTCAAAAATGCGTTGGTAAGTTTTGGAATCATCAGGACCGAAAAAACTAACATGAGATTGACGATAACAGCAGTTAGAAAATTAATATCGGCGTCAGGCTTATTAATGTCTGAAAATGCGAAACTCCAAAGAAGGCAACACATGACACACCAAAGTATTTTCCAGGTGCAAACTTGTATCAGAGATTTAAAAAGTGCACTTGTAGCACTTGCCGTTGAAGGCAACACATAAAGCGCAATCAAAATCGGCGACATTATAT
>JAYUEB010000389.1:0-1597 GCA_043739525.1 Bdellovibrionales bacterium | reverse complement strand
GTTGTCCGACCACGTTTAAAATACGTCCGAGAACTCCGCGACCGACAGGAGTCATGATCATATTTTTAGTATTTGTGACTGGCATTCCCCGAACGAGTCCTTCGGTAGAGTCCATCGCAATCGTGCGACAAACATTGTCGCCCAAGTGCTGCGCCACTTCGAGAGTGAGGTTGCCCTCTTCATTGCTGATCGATTTATTTGTTACCTTAACAGCCGTGTAGATCGCTGGCATTTCGCTAGAGAACTCAACGTCAACAACTGGTCCCATTACTTGTCTGATTTTTCCCATTTCCATCTTGTTCTGCTCCCGCTATTTTTCTCTAAGATTTCAAGGCTTCTGCGCCGCTGGTAATTTCGATCAATTCGGTCGTGATCGAAGCTTGTCTTAATTTGTTATAAGTTAAAGTATACGAGTTAATCATTTCGCCGGCGTTCTTGGTGGCATTTTCCATTGCGGTCATTCGGGCACCGTGTTCAGAGGCAACACTTTCGCTCATCGTGCGATAAATTTGAATTGCAAAATGCTTACTCAAAAGTTGATCGATAATCACTTCGGGTGCGGGTTCAAAAATCATATCTGATGAAAACTCAAGGCCCTCTTTGTCTTCTTTTTTCACGGCAGAAACATCGACTGGCAAAAGCTTTTCAACTACGACGTTTTGAGAAATTGCTGATTTAAATTCATTGTAAATGATTTTAATTTCGTCGAATTCGCCGTGGCGATAGAGCTCGAGAAGTTTGTCTGCGAGATTTGAAGCCAAGGTATACGAAATAATTTTTTCGAGGCTGGTAATATTGTCGATACCAACAATTTTGCGGCGCTTAAAATAATCAATTGCGCGACGACCAACGAAAATAAACTCAAGCTTTTCAAGATTTGCTTTATTGGCGCGGTAATATCTCTCTGCTGCCTTGCAAGCATTGGTATTAAAACCACCGCACAAACCTCGATCGCTTGTTAACACGACGACCAAAACCTTTTTAGGTTCAAGCGTGACTGATAAAAGCGGATGCTCGAGACGATTCGTCGAGGCGATATCAGCAATCACTGAAAGCAGCCCATTGGCATAGGGTCTTAAGTTCACAATGTTTTGCTGTGCTCGACGAAGCTTCGCTGCCGAAACCATTTTCATAGCTCGGGTAATCTGTTGAGTATTTTTAGTACTCTCAATCTTACTTCGAATGTCCTTAAGACTTGCCATTTACTTTATGCTTTCCGTCTATGATTTCTGAGTAACTTCAAAAATCGCTTTGAATTCATCCATAGCGCCTGTCAGAGACTTTTTAGTGTCATCCTTTACCGCTTTGTCTTTTTTCAAGGTCGCGATAATGCCTGAATGTTTTCCGTGAAAGAATTGCAAACATTCTGCTTCGTATCTCTTTACGTCTGACTCTGGAATCACATCAAGATAACCGTTCGAAGCTGCGAAAATCATAATAACCTGATCCTCAACTACCACTGGCATATACTGAGGTTGTTTTAAAAGTTCGACGAGCCTGCGACCACGAGCCAACTGTGTTTGAGATGCTTTATCTAGATCCGATGCAAAAGCCGCAAAGGCCTCGAGGGCGCGGAACTGAGCAAGCTCAAGTTTCA
>JAYUEB010000388.1:0-1603 GCA_043739525.1 Bdellovibrionales bacterium | reverse complement strand
GAGGTCTTTCTTTGTTCGAACGACTACGACAGCCTGGAGCTTGTAAAGAAGGCCAAAGAGATTGGTGTTAAGATTTTGCCGAAGGCCCTTTGTTTTTTCGCGGAGCCATCGTCTTTTGAGGCTGAGACCAATGTCATTCACATGGGCTTGGCCTAGGGCATGGACCCTTTGCTTTTACAAAGCAGACAGACGCGCGGCGTTAGCAAAAGCGGATGGAGCCTCGGACTTAAGTCTCGTGCTCGATTTCAATTTTCTTAAAGCTGCTCGATCCATGCTAAAATAAACCAATGAGACTTTCACTTATTTTTTCAATTCTATTCATTTCGTTTTGCGTTCGTGCGAAGGATGTTTGGATTGATGTCGTTGGCATTGATGAGCTGCATACCGCGCAAAACCTTGAAGAGTTTTATCAAAGTGCGCAAAGTTTTGAATCTCAGTGCAAATCTTCAATGCGAAAGCCTGAGTGCGTACTATTTCTCAATGACGATCCTAAACTACATGATACCCAACCAGCAGCAACTCTCAACTTGCCCAATAACCAAGGTCCTCCTAGTCGAAAGAGGTTGACAGATCTCCTCACCGAAAAACTCACGAGCGCGACTGATAAAGACACAATTATTATCAGTCTCCATAACCATGGAGCTCCGGTGCGGGGCCTAAGTCCCTCTTGCATTTGGTTTAATTCGACAGATTTCATTTGCGAAAATGAAATCCGAGAAATCTTGCAAAAGAAACCTCCGGGGGTAAAAGTTTTCATTGATGCCGACGCCTGCTTCTCGGGGGCTTTTGTCGATCTATCCTCGCCTGAAATTTGCGTGGCAACAGCTTCAGATCGCTTGAACTATGGAACGATAGCCAAAAGAAATATCTGGAAATCAATTGAAGAAAGACATCCAACGACTTTGGCAGACTTACGTGAACCCATCTTTAATGAATCCGGGACACAAAAATTTTTAGGTTCGCAACTCATGATTAACCAGATGTGCTTTCGTACGAGACAGAAACTCGGAACTGAAAGGACGACCTCTGATCTTTCATTTGCTTTGGGTTTTTATTTTATAGCGAGCGGCAATGAATGTCGGGACCCTGGTATGACTGCAAAGAAAATTTCAGGACTGGCCGACTCAGTGTTAAAAATCTTAAGTGAAACAACTACCGTCAATTGCGATTTACTCAGTTTGCCTCGACCGATCTGCGCAGCACGCCTCCGTTTGGCAAAAGGCGATGCCGAAGTTAGATCTGCAATGCTCCGTCTCACAAAGATTGCGGCTGAAGAATCTGAGATTTCAACCAATTTTTTTAAAATTGCTAAGGAAACTGAAGCGTGGTCAAAAGCTGCCGAACAAAAGCTGGCAACACTTTCTGACCTCGAGAAAAAAGAACTTACAGACAGTGTCACTTTAGGGATAACTCCCGATTGGCAAAAATTTTCAAAATCAAAATTGCCAATCGTGCAAGAGGTTTGGAATTCGTACCAGCCAATCATTAAACAATTTCACGAAGCCGATGCGCTTCGCAAAGAATCTGATGCGATCACTTTGATGCTCAAACAAAAGGGATATTACGATGATCTTCTAAGTGTGCAGGCTTGTTTTTTCGAAAA
>JAYUEB010000387.1:0-1603 GCA_043739525.1 Bdellovibrionales bacterium | reverse complement strand
CTTATTTTGTTGTCGCGAGCTGGACGGTTTAGCTCGCGATTGCTGACTCGTGCTGAGATTTGTCCCCTTTTTAAATTTTGCAAATTTGTGTGAGGTTGAAAACTTTTTTCATCAAACTTCACGGGGACCGCGCCTCAGTTAGCGCTTTCAAAAGCCATTGCTTTTTATTCAGAAATCCATTTCCGGCCAATTTTTCTCACGAAGATGCATCGCTGTTGGTTTAAACCTCGGCCATTGGTTCAGTGGAGGGGAGAGTGGCTTCGTCGCATTTGTCGCAGTGATAGTTTGCCAAAAAGATTTCGTCGAAGGGCTCATCAACCGGAATCAGGAACTCCAGCTCGCCACATTGAACGCATTTCACTTTAGAGAAGTCGCCGCCGAGAGCACTGAGCAATATTGAAATTTTGTTGTCGGTCGACTCTGGTTTACCCAAGTTTTGCTCCTAAATAGTTTAGCAAACTTATATCATTCAAGTGGTGAGCAAGCAAAAAATAATGACTGTGGCCGCAAATGCGAGATTCAAAGGATGAGTTAAAACCACGAATCAACAGAACAAGCCCGTCAATAGTGATGACGTGTGGGGGTACCCTGTAACGAATTCGTAGTTGCTCGGAGTTTGCTACTTATCTGAAGTCACAAGTCTTTTTCGTCAATCCATTAAAAGCTGGTGATACCGTGGTAGAGGCTTTGGTAGCCCCTTGGTAACTGGGCGTACACACTTTCTTCTGATGCAAACCACACGAGGGGCTTGCGACTCGTGCACCTAAGTACATTTTCTTCATGGATGTGGCCGGTAGACCAAAATACTTTTACTGAACGAGCTGGTTACTTTTTTTGGTAAAGACTGAAACCAATTCGAACTCGCTTAGGCAGCCCAACTGAACGAACTGGGCTATGTGAGCCTGTGCAGAACGGGTTCACCTTGAGTTTCTTGCTAAGTAATTGAAAGCATTCAAATGATAAATTTAATAGAATCCCTCAGTCATAGGGATTAAGAGTTTTTGATTTTAACAATTTTTAGATGAGATAAATGAAGAGAGGCGTCTGCTTTATTCAGAGTCAGTTGGTAAATAATTTGGTGAGCAAGTAATAAAGGCAGTTTCAGAAACGAGCGTTTTCGAAATCATTTTTGCCTTGAACTTTGCGAAACATAAGTCTTATGTTTCGCAAAGTTTTTTAGTTTCAAAACTCGTCTCAAAACATCTTTTGCTAATGATCTTACCACTTGTGCCATCTCAGCGTTTTTGAAACTCTTGGCTTAAGAGGTGATTATGCAAATTGGATACGCCAGGGTTTCGACGCCAGATCAATCCTTGAATCTACAAAAAGATGCGCTCAAGAGTGCCGGTTGTCGTGAAGTTTTTGAAGATGTCGGCAGTGGCTCAAGAGCTTCTCGGGATGGGCTTGATAAACTTTTAAAATATATTCGCGCAGGCGATACGCTGGTTGTATGGCGACTTGATCGCTTAGGGAGGTCTCTTCGTAATCTTGTTGAGTTGGTCGCGCATGCCGCGAATCAAGGACCTCAGCAGCCAGCAAATCTATAAGATCGGTACGGATTTGGACTGTTGCACGGACTTCAAAGAAATTTTCTCCGGCCGCA
>JAYUEB010000386.1:0-4976 GCA_043739525.1 Bdellovibrionales bacterium | reverse complement strand
AGAGATCACAAAACCCAACTCTATCCCATATTGAGATTTAGGAATTTAACATGCATTCTCGGTGTCTGCCTGAGAGCTAACTGAAACATATTCTCCTGAGGCCATCGACATTGCGCCAGCAACGAGTCCTGCAATTCCAGTGAGCAAAATATTCTGATGTGATGAGTTTGCCGCGGCAACACCAACAATCAGGCTCGCGGTAGAAACAATTCCGTCATTTGCACCGAGGACCGCCGCGCGAAGCCAGCCAATATGATCAGAACGATGAGATTCAGGGAGCATTTGAGCTGGTTTCGTTTGATGTCTCCTTGTGGTGCACATTAATAATGTGCCGACTCTAACAGAGGTCATTGGCTAAGGCATCAACCGAACCAACGAATGGCATGCGGCAAACGCCCAATATCTTGAAACTTATGGTAAAAACAGGGGCTGGGTGAGTCAATGTGGCTTACACCCAATAGCCAAACTAACAAATCAGTACGATAGTAAATTCAGCCAGGAGGCCATTTATGAACTTAGCCCACATACATCTCATTCTAAACCACATTCCCGTCGTCGGTATTCCCGTCGCACTCGCATTTCTGGTCTATGGGATTTACGTCAAAAATCAGCCGTCACAAGGCTTCGCTCTTCTCGTTTTAAGCGGCTTAGCGTCAGTAGTTTTTCCTGTGTACTTCACGGGTGAGCCAGCTGAAAAGGTCATCGAGCATTTGCCTGGAGTCGCGGAATCTTTCATCGAAGCTCATGAAAGCGCTGCGATGTTCTCTCTCGTCTTAACTTCAATGACCGGTGCGGCTGCATTTATTGCACTTTGGTTTCAAAAGGATCCAAAGAAAAGCCGTTTGCTAAACTTCGGAGTCATGGGAATTGCGAGTCTTACGGTCATGAGTCTTCTGTACACCGCAAATCTTGGGGGTAAAGTCCGTCACACAGAATTGCGTTCTGGTTCCGCTGTCCAAAGTGGCGGCGAGGTAAAGGGCGAAACAGAGAAGGACAAGGACAATGACTGAAACATCGATATCGAAATATGAACGTCGATACCTAGCGTTCATTTTAGTCGTGATCATTCTGTTTGTAAGTGCTGATCTGTTTAACGATTCCGCAGAAGGCGTTAAGTGGTCGCACCTCTTGCTTGAACTGATAATTGCACTTGGGGCAGGTACTGGCTTCGTGGTTTTGATGAGAGACTCTTTTCGTAAATCGCACCAACTTGTACAATCCAAACAGACCATTCTTCAACGGGATATCGAAGTAGAGCGATGGAAAGTCGAATCTCAAAAATACATTCAAGGCTTGAGCGCAGCCATTGATGCGCAACTGGCACGTTGGTCCCTTTCGCCATCTGAAAAGGATGTTGCACTTCTTCTTTTAAAGGGACTGAGTCTAAAAGAAATTGCGCAGTTACGGAATACCGCTGAGAAAACCGTGAGATCACAGTCGGTTACGATTTATTCAAAATCAGGTCTCGCTGGGCGTTCAGAGCTTGCAGCGTTTTTCTTAGAAGATCTTTTGGTTCCTCAGAATAAACTTTAAGGCTTAGAAAGCTATCGACAAATCGCAATCGGGGCCTGCATGAAGTAATTCTGCAACTGCTGGCGACGGCTCTCAACTTCGAGCGCTAGCAATTTTTGCTCGGTGATATCGGCTACAATTCCAATCAGAATTGTAGGATTACCTTTAGAACTATATTGAGTCTTGCCTCTGCCCTCTAGCCATCTGACTGCTCCATCGGGCCAGACAATCCGGTACTGGTGCTCAAATGAAGTGTGATTTTTCACGCTATCAAAGAGAATGCGGCTCAGCTCCGCCCTATCCTCCGGGTGGACCCTTTGATCAATCGCAAGCGCTAAGTCTGCGGGAAGCACCTTAAGGCCATGAATTGCCATCAAGGTAGGAGAGCGTGCTTTTTCCTGATCTGTTGTGGTGAGCGACCTGGGGTGATCTGGCACAACTTAGTCCACTGATTATCCACGAAGGCGAGCATAAAGTTCACTAAGCATTTTTCGATCTTCTCGTGGCTGGCCGAATTTACCGACCACACATCTTACGAAATAAACCGTGAATACCGACTTCACATTTACAGGAAATAAGTGCCAATACTACTTTTCTATAAAGGTCGATAAAGGTGCCGACTCTTTTCATGAGACTTTTTATATGCAAAATCTAGTAAATTAAATTACCCTTACTGTTTACTTGCAGAGGCATGAGGCAATCGGAAATCACATTGGAGTAGCGCCGCCGGTGAATCTGCCGTAACTCACTTCGCCATGGCTAAACGACTCCGTCAATAACCGCGTTTAAATTTTCTTTAGGTTTTCGTTCTTGTTTTTTCAAAACAACTTAGTATTTTTCTGTTAGCGCTTCTAGATCTTCTGTTAAGATAAAACTTTTATCCTTGAAAATGCAGATGGCAATTTCGTTGTTCTCTGCATCGTAGAGTTGGCCGGATATTGCTTTCATTGCTTGGCAAATTAAAGTTCCTCTGCCTGTACCCCTATCATCCGGTGTGATTTTTTTGGGGATGGGTGCTTTGTGTTCGGCTATTTCTTTTGCTATGCAGGCTTTTTCACAGTTCGATTTTGAGATTTGATGGTGATTTATTTCTACTAGGTAGACTGGATTTTGTTTGTTTTGCAATTTAAAAAAATCTTCTGCTTTGGCTGGCTGGTGGAATTGAAATAGTAATATCAAAAATATTTTCAACACTAGTTTGCCTTTTTCTCTAAATAACTTAGTCCGGTTGCTCCGTTTAGCGTTCCCTCCGCTCCGTACCAAGCTGAGTAAGACGTTTTACCCCAAGAGTTTTTAATTTGAAGCATACACATGTTCTTTATCGGATCCCATCGCATGCCGTCGATAATTGCTGCATGATGGCCTATCGGGCAAGGATCAGTTGGTTTACGTGGCCCATAGCTTATACAATCCTCTAAGGCCATACTTCTGCCAGATAAAAGAATATTTTTTACCTGTTGAATCTTTTCTTCGACAGATTCTTTTACTGTAAATGATTTATGTTTTGGAATTAAATTTTCGTTCGGCTTTATACGATTTTGGATGCACGCCGGGGTGATAAGAATTGATTTTAGAAATTGGATACTGTTAGAAGACGTTTTAAGAGCGGTTTCGATATCTGCTCCATTTTCGATATTTTCGGGAATTCGTGTGCGAATATCTGCTACAGCCCACTTCAAGTTTTGTGCTGCGGCTTCTTTTTCAAACGCTGGGCAAAATTGAGTTGAAGAGAGAGGTTTTGTAAAGTATTTCCCTTTTTTGTAATCGTTGTAAATATCCACGAGAGCGCGATCCGCGCACGATGTCTCACCCGTGGCCTTTCCGACAAACCAACACCATAAACTTTGTTGAGACCTTGCGTAGGGAGCATAATTTTCGGTGCAGACTCCTCCATTTTCTAAAGCGCACTTAAGGGCCTCATAGGGCGATCCGCCTTCACGCGCTTTGGTAAATTTAAAATCGCAGTAGGATATGTCGAGGGGAGAAATGCTTTTTCCGCATAGATTTGAATCTTCGAGGCAATATTCTTCTTCCATCAATCCGGCAGCTGAAAATGCCCAGCAATAGCCATGAGAGCCTTGATCCCTAATTGGACCAAATCTCTTGGAGTAATCTCGATCTGGGCAATCATCCGGTCCGATCGTCGCAAGGGCGCTGGCGCAAAAAAAGAATATAAATATAAATGAAAATGGCATATTCCATCTTAGCATTTATTTTTTGATTGAAAAACTCGCTCTGCTATTAGCTAGACTATTTAGGTTGGATCGATTGAGGTTTTTTGTTAGGTTTTCTCAATTACTATAGGACTATCTTCATGAAGCTGACAAGTTTGCCGAGCTTTGATCTAGCTGGGAGCATTTTTCGGGGGTTTCTTTGAGGATTTGGGAATTGATTTTTATTTTAGGTTTTTTAGGTGACCAAAACCTGAAACCATTTCACTCTCTACTCCAGACTCAATTTGATCCTCTTTAAGAGTATACGGTATACATTTACTCCGCCGCTGCAAGCGCTGGTGTTTGGCTCGTCGAACGGAACCAAAGTCGGCTTTAGAGAAATTTGTTTTTGTTAACTCACAGGCATTTTGTCGAAATCAAGTCTTCGCAATTGTACGGGATTTGGCAAAATATTTTAGCTTTCACTTTTTGAAATTCACAACTTTTCTGCCTTTCACTTTTGCTATGCTGACCGCGGTGCGCTCGACCACAACGCGGGTTCCTTTACAAAATGACAAAAAAATCCACATTAAGAAAGCAGTCGAAAATATTCCATGATAGCAGCGGCTCGTACTGCACTAGATAGTCGCCTCAGCACAAATTATTTTTACGAAAACTGGCAGGCCGTGAGGGCCGCATGATTATTTGCAGCTCATAAGACTTAAAATATTGTTTCCGTTCATTCCTTGGAGCGAACAAGTTTGAGTAGGAGCTGCATTTTGATCGTAAATAGTTGCAGCCCAATGATTAGGAGCTTTTTCTTCAAGCATCATGAAACCAAAGTCTAAATAAGTAACGACCTCTTCGACGCTTGTGGTATCTTTGTCTACCAAAGTTCCTTTGAGATATTCTTTTGGGTGCCCTTGTAAAAGGGTTCCGCCATTACCGGCGATGATTTGAGTAGGGCGATGATCGGCAAAAGAGGTCGCTCTAAAAATATGTTGGTGGCCAGTGAGAATAAGTCCGATGCGATCATGAAATCCACCAACCTTCGTGTATTCACCGGTTGTATCGTCATCATCAATGGCCTCGTCATTGGGTGTTTGAGGGTCGGCGCTCACCCAAGGAGGGCGGTGCGTGACCAACCAAGAGCCTTGAACATTTAAACCTTCGAGTCCTGCAAGCTCTTCAGTAGTGATGTCATTTTCTGAGGAGCGGAAAGTTTCAGGCTTGTTGTCGTATTGACTTAGCAAGTTTGCTTAAGGTCTTCAGTCTTAGCTGAGTTTTTTTCTGTTTTCAAGTTATTTAATT
>JAYUEB010000385.1:0-4977 GCA_043739525.1 Bdellovibrionales bacterium | reverse complement strand
TAACAAAACCTAAAGCATCTTTGGCAGCGCCATGAACTGCCGGCATACATCGGAGCGAATAAGCATCTTGAACACGATTGCAATTGGCGTGGCTTTTTGAAATTTCACTTTCAGTTCCCAGAAGCTTCATCAAATTACGAGCGGTTTTACCTTCGCCAGGATGAGGACGAGTCGGTGCGATTTCAGGATCAAACGCCGAACGTGAACCACGCAAAGCTTCAAGTGAAATAGCGCCGGTTAAATCTGTGAGAAGCAACAATCTTTGAGCTTCAAATGCGGCAAGCATTCCGACAGCGGTCATCACTTGGCAGCCGTTGATTAACGACAAACCTTCTTTAGCCTGAAGTTTTAATGGTACAACTTTTTTATCAATGAGAGCCTTTTGAATGTCTTTTGAACCAAAAACTTCGCCTTCACCGATCAAAGCCAAAGCTAAATGCGAAAGAGGAGCTAAATCACCACTCGCGCCAACGCTTCCCTGAGAGGGAATCACCGGTATCAAATCATGATTCATAAACTCTAAAATTTTATCAACAACGTCGGGGCGAATTCCGCTTCGACCTGTGGCCAGCGCGTTTGCACGCAAATACATGATCGCGCGGGATTGCTCTTTCGTAAATGGGGTACCCACGCCAGTTGAATGAGAGCGAATTAAATTCTGCTGAAGCTTTTCAATTTCGTCATTTGAAATGCGAACACTTGAAAAAGCGCCAAAGCCTGTATTGACTCCGTAAATAGGCTCATCGCCTTTCATGCGGCTCTCAATAAAATCTCGAGACTTTTTCATTTTAGCACGAGCAGAATCAGATAATTTTAATTTCACATTCTCGTGAGCAACCGTCCAAACGCTCGCAAGTGTTGCGCCTTCGCCTTTAACTTCAATTACTTTTTCCATAACTCACACCTTCTTAGAATCTTTTAAAGATCGAATCGCATCTGAATACGAGCTCTGTCGAAAAACCGCGTGTCCTGCAACTAGTATGTCCGCATCACGGCATTGCTGAGCGGTTTCTAAATTGACGCCGCCATCGATTTCAAGCAAACACGAAATTTTTTGTCGATCTAACTCACGACGAAGCTCTCCGAGCTTTGCAGCACAATCGGGCATAAATCTTTGCCCGCTAAAACCAGGTTCAACACTCATCACTAAAATCAGATCAAAATGTTTTAAGAACGGAAAAATCTCTGAAGCCTTTGTTCTTGGCTTAATGCTCAAACCCGCGCGGCAACCCGCAGCCTTAATCAGTTTCGATAATTCTTCTGGAGTTCGAGAAATACCCTCAAGCTCATAATGAATCGTAATGATGTCTGCTCCGGCTTTTGCAAAGTCAGAAATATATTTTTCGGGATTTGAAATCATCAGATGGCAGTCGAGTGGCAAACGCGAAACGCGTTTCAAGGCCTCAACAACGGGAGCTCCGATGGTGAGGTTCGGCACAAAATGGCCATCCATCACATCGACGTGAATATAATCAGCGCCGGCGTCCGCAACATCTTCGACTTCTTGTTGTAAATTCGCAAAGTCCGCACTCAGAATACTGGGCGAAATTTGAAACAGATTTTTTGCCATCTCATTTTTTCTAGTTAAGTTAAAAACTCGCCAACTTTGGCAGGATAACCACGTAAGTAGTCCGCCGTCAGCATTTTTGCTTTCGATTCTGGTTGGAGTTCTAACACCTCGAGCGCATCCGATCCACAGGCAAGCACAAAACTCTGTTGCCCAACGTCAATGATCTCCCCGGGAGCTTTTGCAAGCTTGCTGAGTGCGCGAATTTGAACCTTATGAATTTTAAGCATTTTAGAATCCCGCATCGCGTAGGGCGTAGGGCCCATCGCAAGCCCTCGAATCAGGCAAAAAATCTCACGTGCAGGTAATGCCCAATTGATGCGAGCTTCGGCTTTAGAGATTTTAGGCGCGACAGTCACAAGAGATTCATCCTGGGCGTGGCCGATAATGTGACCTCGAATATAGTCCATATACTCAACTGCCAATAAGTCGGCCCCAAGAACTTTCAGCTGGTCATGCAAATCAAGGGCGTTCATTGCATCTGTAATTGCGATCTTACGAAAGCCTAACACATCACCCGCATCGAGTTTCTTAACGATAATTTGCAAGCTCACTCCGCCTTCGCGATCATCACTCATGATGGCTCTTTGAATCGGCGCAGCGCCTCGCCATCTCGGCAAAATACTGCCATGAACGTTCACACAACCAAGTGGAAAAAGATCGAGAAATTTTTGACCTAAAATTTGGCCAAAAGCGACAACCGCGGCACTCTCAGCCTTCAAAGACAAGATCTCAGCGCGAAACTCAGCTGTATTGACCGTTTCAGGAGAATAGACTTTGAGGCCATTTTTTTCAGCCAAAACTTTTACCGGCGAAGGAGTCAGTTTCATATTTCGGCCAGAGGGTCGATCCGGCTGGGTGATAACGGCCGCAATTTCAAAATGTTCGTCCACCATTAACTTTTCAAGAGACGCCACTGCGAACTCAGGAGTTCCTAAAAATACAATACGGACCTTACTCAATGTTGCCTCTTTAAATTTTATTTTTTAGATGAGATTGTGTTCGGCTTCATCGTCTTCATCCTTTTTAGGAGGAGCGTAGCCAAACTTTTTGATTTTCGATTTGATGCGATTCGATTTTATGAGACTGAGGCGATCAATAAACAGCTTACCTTCAAGATGATCTAACTCGTGCTGCAAACAAGTCGCGAGCAAACCATCGGTTTTGAACTGCATTTTTTTGCCGTCAATCCCAAGTCCTCTCACTTCAATCAAAGATGGTCTTGTCACGGTCTCAAAATAAGTTGGAACCGAAAGACAACCTTCTTCAAAAGTCCCCTTACCCTCAGCAGACAAGATTTCGGGATTAAAAATAATCAGAGGCTGAGTCACAGCCTGCTCAAGTTCGCTCATTTCCTCAGTCACATAGTTGCCGTCTTCGTCTTTGTGGCGGGTATCCAAAACTAAAAGTCGGACGAGCTGGCCAACTTGAGGTGCAGCGAGCCCGATTCCTCGTGAGGCATACATAGTTTCAACCATATTTTCGGCAAGCGTCTTAAGCTCAGCCGTGATTTTAGTCACGGGCGCCGCACGCTTACGAAGTATGGGATCAGGAAATGTTAAAATCTTAAGTACCATGCTCTCAATTTAGCAAATTTCACCGATTTTGGCTAGTCAGAACTGGCACTTTAGAGAGAGTGAGGAATGGATAGTCTTCAGATTGCACCTCGAGCAAGCGGGACGCGTTTTTTTGCGGTAAGCGCAAAAAATGCTCGCGAATTGCAGGAGCACTAGTGCAATATGGAGACTATCCATTCCTCACTCTCTCTAAAGTGCCAGTTCTGACTAGCGCTTGAGTCTTAAGAGGAAGATAAATGAAAACACCAGCATAACTATATTGGGAACCCAGGCTGCGAGCACTGGATTCAGGGCCCCCTGCTGACCGAGCGTGAGTCCTGAAGTATAGCCGGCGTAGTAAACAAAAGTCAGCACCATGCACATTCCGATACTGAAAGTGCGGCTGCCGGTACGGCCTTTACCAATGCTAAATGGAATTCCGATAAAGGACATGACAAAGGCTGCAAAAGCAAAGCTGAACTTGGACTGATAATCGACCTCGTACCTCTGAGTATCGAGTCCGGCCTCTTTGTTTTTCTGAATAAATCGCCCTAATTCCTTCAAACTTAGAACTTCAGAGCTGCGAGACGAACCTTCCAGATCACCAACGTCCTCACTCATGACGATATTTTTATCCTCAAATTTTTGAACAATCGGAGAGGCTGTTTCGGCGGCAAATAAAGTGACCGAGCCATTGTGAAGTTTCCATTGCGTTCCCGCCATATCAACATCATTTGCCTGGATAATCTGCCCCAGATGCCAAGAGCTATCAAAGTAGTAAAGCGTGATCCCCTGGGCGTGTTTTTTCTCAGGCTGTAGAACCTTAATATTAAATAAAATTTCACCCGATCGATACCAAATCCGGTTGGTTTTAACGGTGGAGTAAAGGCCCGGCTTCTTCTGAATATCGACGTACATGACATAATTTCGTTTTTGGTTCACGACCGGAATGACCTTGTCGCCCATCCAAAATGACAGACCCGAAATCATGATCACGAGGACCAGAATGGGAGAACTCACCCGAGCCAAACTCATCCCGGCGCTAAAAAGTGCGACCAACTCATTATTGCGATTGAGATTACTGAGAGTCAGAATGGTTGCCATCAAACACGCAACCGGAATCAGCTGGTAGACCAGGGCCGGAGCGTACAAAACATAGTAGTGAATGAGACTGACCGGAGAGGCCTGATAGCGAACCATCGTCGACATAAAATCGACGGCAACAAACAAAGTCAAAAATACGACGAGCCCGCCCAAAAAGAATGCAAAAAACATTTTGGCTATATAGCGGTCGATTAGTAAAAACATCGATTTGTTATACATGGCTTATCTTGACTCCACAAAAATAAAAGCTTTCAATCATCACATGGCATTACGCGTCTTGTTGGCCGATGAAAGTTCGACCATTAAAAAAGTGATTAGTCTTGCACTTCAAGACTTCGCTGTTGAGGTTAAAGTTGTTCACAGCGGAGTCGATGTTGTCGAAGTCGCTAAACAATTCAATCCTGATATTATTTTTGCCGATGTTCTTCTTCAGAAAAAAAATGGTTACGAAGTTTGTTTTGATGTAAAAAACGATGCTTCGCTCTCACAAATTCCGGTGATTTTGATGTGGAGCTCTTTCATGGACCTCGATGAAAAAGCTTATCAAAAATCAAAAGCCAATGCCAAACTTGAAAAGCCCTTTGAAGTGGACGATCTTCGAAAACTCGTCAATACCTTTGCAACGAAAACTCGTGAACAAACGGCATCTGGATTTTTAAAATTTCCGAGCAGCATGACCGACCCACTCAAGTCCGAAGCAAAAGAAAGAGAAAGCCAAGCAGTTTCAGAAGATACTTTTTCTCGCCTGGG
>JAYUEB010000384.1:0-15056 GCA_043739525.1 Bdellovibrionales bacterium | reverse complement strand
CCCGGCCTTTTTATTGCTTTTGTTTGGACCGATTCTCAGTCAACTTCTCAAGGAGCTTGCAAGATGAAAATTTTTTTATTCTTATACTTTGCGGCGTTCAATTTTTCGATTGATGCCATTTCACAGACATTAAATCTGGGTGAAATGTTGGCGGCTCCCAACATCACTCAGTTCAAATTCAAATTAAAAGAAATGCGCCATCTTGAGATTGTCCGTGCTCAATGCCGCATTCAACTTAAATACGAAATGCTACCGATTTCATGTTTTGAAGTGATTCAAGTTGAAAAAGCGAAACACATTCTGAGTGATGGGCAGTTTCAGAAAACAAAACGTTGGCTTACAGAAAACTGTATCGAGAGTGTCTCTCAGACTTTGCATTTACCAAAAGAAGGCTTGAGATATTTGCCCGCTGACTGCCGAGAGATCGTTATGAAAAAGATGAATGATCGGGAGTATCGCGATGTGACGATGAACCCCGATTCGCTCTTTCAAAGTCGACTTTAAGTGAAGGTATTAAAAAATGGCACGCAACTTGAATTACGCCGGACACATGGAAAGAATTAAAAGCGAATCTCCAACCTACAAACTTGAACATTGCCTTGGCGAAGGCCTAAGTAGTTGTGTTTACAAGGCTGAACGTCTAGATAGTCGTGGACACTCGAAACAGAGGGTCGTGCTCAAAATTCTTAAGAATCAGAATCAGGTCGAATGGCTCAGACAAGAATTTGAAGCGCTCTCTAAAATTGACTCCGCTTTTTGTGTTCGCATGCTTGCTTGGGAAAATTTAAAATTAGGCCCGGCCTTGGTTCTTGAATATATAGAGGGGATAACACTCTTTGATCTTCTCTTATCTGGTCCTCTTGAAGAGGGTCTCGCAACTGAGATTGTTTCTCAGGTGCAATTGGGTCTTCTATGCCTCGAACGTGCAAATCGTTTTCACGGTGATCTCAATCTCAAAAATATCATGATAGATAAGACGGGCTGTATCAAAATTATTGATTTCGCAACCTCCAACTCGCTTTCCAATGATTCAAAAGAAATTGTTGGAACTCCCCCCTATTTAGCGCCTGAAATTTGGTCGGGTCGAATGAGATCCATCAAGTCCGATCTTTTTTCTCTGGGACTGATTGATATCGATATGAAGAAGGGCATTTCTCAAATTCCTGTTTCACAAGTAGATTGCCAAATGCGTGCCCGACAAAATATCGATAAAAATTTTTGTTTCTTTCATTTAGAACCCGAAAAAAGAAAATTCAAGAAGCTCGGTCGTAGTATTTATGCCAAAAAACAGCTGAGTAAAAAAGTCAGAGAGATTCTCGCTGTTCGAAACTGCCAAACTCAGCAAACACTCAAGCTTGAACTGAAGAAACCACTGAAAAGAACTTTTCAATGGGCTATTTTGACAAGTCTTGCAATTTCTTGTTTCGTCACGCCGGTGATTTCGACTCCTCTTGCCCGCGTGGATATCTCTTCTCTACCAGTCAGAAACGGCAGACTCGAAGTCCGAACTAAATCTTGGATGAGAATTATTATCGATGGCAAAGATTACGGCTACTCACCTTTGATTTTAGAAAGATTCTCGGCGGGTGTTCATCGCATTAAGTGGAAGGCATTTGCGAAATCGGGCGAATTTAAATTTAAATTTGAAGGTGGTGAGATGAGAATATTAACAGAAAAAGACTTTTCAACTCATCTTTGATGCAAACCCCTTGGTAGTTTCAGGCGAACATTGAGGATTTAAGATCAGCGCAAGACTTTTGAATACAACAGAGTCGTTTGCTTCAAAAGATCTTGGCACTGTGAAGCCAGAGGTTTATTTTCTGAAGATAGTCTCATGGCGTCTTACTTTTAATTATGGTTGTTCAAGAGCGAGAATTTGAGTTTGTGACAGCACGCTAATTTGTCCTGTGTTGTCGACTAGAGTTTTAATGAGCTGCCATGTGATTCCGCCGGTAATACCAGTTGCACGATACAAGAATTCAACAGAGCCCATTGGTTGAGTTGTTAAAACGTATTGTGTACTTGCAGTATAAGGGTAATTTACGCCGTCTCCGACTAGAGGATTTGTACCGAGATAAGAGTTAAAAGTACCAGTTGTATTTGCGAATCCTCTGCGAGCAACAATCATAAACGCAATATCCGAGCAGTTTGCGTTTGCGCAAGTTGCCTGGAGTTCGTAGATGTTTGCGCCGATTTGTCTTAAGTCTCCGTTAATGATACCAGCTCCAACATTTAAGATATAGATTTGAGGAGTAGCGCCTGTACCGTCGCCGACAGAAACTGTGACGCTTGTCGTTCCACCAAAACTTTGTGCAGCAGTGCCACCACTTGTGACTGCCAATATGGCCAGTCCGCCATAAGCGCCATTCCCGGTATCTTTTTTACCGCAGGCAACGACAAAAGCTGTTGCGAGGGCTGCAAGAGAGGCGAGCTTAATATAAGACTCAACTCGGTGAGCGTTTTTGGCCCAGAACGAATAGCCTTTTGAAAGCGTTTTCGAAAACATAAGTTCTCCTATTCAGAGGACATCAATTTATTTACTCAAAGTCAGATACTTCAAGGCCCGTACCAGTTTGTGGCAATCTACCTTTCAACTTTTACTATGTGTTTTCAGTAATTTATGAGCGAAAACATGGAAGATTAAAGAGACATTTTAGGGCTTGGCCGAATTTTGCTTTACACTCACATGATTTTTACAGCTGCAAACCTCACGGGCAGGCCATCAGATTTCAAGCAGTTTGACACCGCAACAGGCAACTGCGACTGAAACGTATGGATTGCAGGCGGCCGACCGCTGCCTGCGATTTTCCCCCTTCCAGTAGACATTCGCTCATATTAATAGGTATGGTAATTGGCATTGAAGAACGGGGGGAAAAGCATGGGTTCTGGTAAGAAAATGACTCACTCGGCGGGAGCAGTAGCAGGGCAGCCGATTCCTGATTTTTCGATGAAATTGAAGGATCTTGATCAGCTGGTAAACGAACTCACTTGCGATCGTCCTAATATTGAGGTCCTAAAAGAGAGCATGAATCGTTTGGGAGTCGAATATTGCGAAGATCCAGCGGAGCGCATGAGTCGAGTGTTATTTTTGATCCAAAAAATCCAGTTTGATTTCGCGCAAGATTTGCCTGAATTTCGATTCGCGGATGATGTGAAGAAGGTGAGAAAAGATGGAATCGAAATCTAAAACCCATGTTCATTCAAATGTTCTAACAACCATTGGTGATACTCCGATTGTTCAACTTCATAGAAGTGTCCCAAAATCACAACATCAGTTTTTTGCTAAGCTTGAATTTGTTAATCCTGGAAGTAGCGTAAAGGATCGTATTGCTCTGGCAATTATTGAGGCGGCCGAAAAATCGGGTGAATTGAAACCAGGTGGGACCCTTGTCGAAGCAACTTCTGGAAACACAGGTGTCGGACTTGCTCTTGTTGCTGCCGTTAAAGCTTATAAGTGCATATTCGTCATGCCAGAAAAAATCAGTGAAGAAAAACGCGCAACCTTAAGAGCTTACGGCGCACAGGTTGTGATTACTCCGACAGGTGTTGAGCCAGATGATCCACGCAGTCACTATTCGGTAGCGAAAAGACTTTCGCTCGAAACGCCGGGTGCCTATTACACGAATCAATATCACAACGTTGCAAACGTTGCACAACACTATCAAGTGACAGGCCCAGAAATTTGGAAACAGATGGAAGGTCAGATCGATGCATTCGTCAATGGTGCAGGAACTGGTGGAACGATCTCCGGTGTTGGCCGTTATTTAAAAGAGAAAAATCCAAAAGTACGAATTGTTTGTGCAGATCCGGTCGGAAGTATCTTGTACGATGTGTTTTACCATAAAAAAATTGTGGATCCGATTGCGAGTTACCTTGTTGAAGGGATTGGCGAGGACATGCTTCCAGACAATGTACACTTTGATGTGATGACAGACTTTGTGAAAGTAAACGATAAGGAATCATTCGCCGCTTGCCGAGCAATATGTAGAACCGAGGGCATGCTTGTAGGCCCTTCTGCAGGATCTGCTCTCGCTGCGGCAATTAAATTTTCTGAGACGCTGAAGACACCATCAAAAATTTTGGTTCTCTTTCCAGATAGCGGAAAGAGTTATTTGAGCAAAGCTTTTGATGATAATTGGATGAGACAAAATAAATTATTAGATTAGGACAATATGATGAATTCAAATGATTGGACAAAAGACAAATTCGGTTTCGCAACGCGGTCGATTCATGCGGGCCAAGCACCAGATCCGACAACGGGTGCGATTATGACTCCTATATATATGACTTCGACTTATGTA
Organism: Bdellovibrionales bacterium; assembly: GCA_043739525.1. GTDB lineage: Bacteria > Bdellovibrionota > Bdellovibrionia > Bdellovibrionales > JAMPXM01 > JAYTQQ01. The sequence continues at coordinate 10,755 of JAYUEB010000384.1, read as the reverse complement.
CAAAAATCTCCAGGTGAGCATACGGGGTATGAGTATAGTCGTACAAAAAATCCAACTCGGTTTGCCTATGAACAATGTCTTGCGAACTTAGAGTCTGGTAAACACGGCTTTGCGTTTGCGAGTGGCTGTGCCGCTACGACTACAATTCTTCATATGTTGAAGCAAGGCGATCACGTGATTGCTAGCGATGATATGTACGGTGGAACCTTTCGTTTGTTTGATAAAATTCTACGCCATAACGGAATTGACTTTAGTTTTGTGGATCTCACTCAGATTGAAAATCTCAAATCAGCGATCAAATCGAATACGAAAATGATTTGGATTGAAACTCCGACAAATCCAACCATGAAGCTTGTGGATATCGCTAAAGCATGTGCCATTGCAAAACAAAAAGCGATCTACACAGTTGTTGATAACACTTTCATGAGTCCCTACTTTCAACGTCCGCTAGAATTGGGCGCAGACATTGTCATGCATTCGACAACTAAATTTATCAATGGTCACAGCGACGTCGTTGGCGGAGTTGCCGCGACTTCAAATGACGAGATCGCAACTCGCATTGCTTTCTTGAGTAATTCAATGGGTGGAATCTGTTCTCCATTTGATGCTTTCTTAGCGATGAGAAGTTTGAAAACATTGGCAGTTCGCATGAAAGCACACAATGAAAACGGCGAGGCCATCGCAAACTTTTTAGAAGCTCATCCTAAGGTCGAAAAAGTTTTGTACCCAGGTTTGAAATCGCATCCTCAGCATGCGCTTGCAAAAGAACAAATGCATGGCATGGGTGGAATGATCACGTTCTACATTAAAGGTGGATTGCCAGCCGCGCGTACTTTTTTAGAGAGTGTTAAGGTCTTCTCGTTAGCCGAGAGTTTGGGTGGGGTTGAGTCTTTAATCGAGCATCCTGCAATCATGACTCATGCGAGTGTTCCTCCGGAAATGCGTAAAAAATTGGGAATTGATGACGGCTTGATTCGTTTGAGCTGCGGTATTGAAGATCAAAAGGATTTACTAGCAGATCTCACACAGGCTTTTTCGCACACAAAATAAGCAGGCCTGAGGCTTCTCTCGAAAGGGATGCGGGCTCCTGCCCTCGCGAGCATTTTTTCGGAGGAGCCGAAAAAAACGCATCATGCTTGCTCGAGATCCCTTCCGAGAGAAGCCCCAGGCCCGATTGACCAACATGAGCCTGTTCTCGAAGCTAAAATGAGGGACTGATGCTGGGGCGCGAGATATTTGAGTCTTTTTTCTAAAGCTATCTGGTCTAACAATACTTTATAGCCAGATAAATTTTGACAGAGTTCCGCAATAATACTATCAACTTGGTTTGCTTCTTTATGGCCAGGTAGCTCAGTCGGTAGAGCAGAGGACTGAAAATCCTCGTGTCGGCGGTTCGATTCCGTCCCTGGCCACCACTTCTTTATTTTTCTTTATTTCATTTTTTTCGTTGTTCGTTTTTTCAATTGTGGGTCTTTTTCCAGGGACGCGGATTCGCGGGGACCGCGAATCCTAGGCGTTCGGGGATCGCTACGTCCTTTGGACTTCGCGACCCGCTCACGCATGCTCCGCACCAAAATCTGCCCCCGGCAGATTTTAGCGCGGGCACAACCCGGCCACCATCTTGTGTTTTGAGTTGCTCGTGCTTTGCACTTGCTGGGAATAGTGTTTCTCTGGCTATCATGATAAACAGATTTGAAAAATGGGTGGTGCCTTTAGGCTTTTTAGAGATTTTCTGTGACTCCATCTTCTTTTGTCGGCACTTGGGAACTACTCGATTATAAGGTCACGCTTCAAGATGGTTGCGAGCGAGCTTGGTGTGATGAGCCTTATGGATTGCTTATCTATACTCCCAATGGATATATGTCGGTCGCGATTAACTGCAAAGGGGAGGGGGCTTGCGAGTCACCCTCTCAACGCTTTGGCCATTTGCTTCTTTACTCTGGAAAATATTCTGTGAAAGACGAAAACCAAATTGTTCATCATATTTTGAATACGTGTCAGCTGGATCAACTTGGATGGAGCGTTGTACGGAACTTTAACATTGAAGGCGAAAATCTTACTTTAAGTGGGCCTCCTATAAAAGATCTTTTGGGGTTTCGGATTATTTGGAAGCGCTTAGCTTAATCTATTGCCTTTGACGTTTATTGCGGGCTTATCGTAAGGAATATAGGATGACTTGCTCTCGCTGACAAAACTGCTGACATTTGGTATATGGGAGCTTGTTACGGGGGTTTTCGGTGCGACCTTGGGGTTTGATTTTTATTTTGAGTTTTTCTTACGGGCGGGCTTTTGCTTTTACGCCCGATGCTTCTGCTTGCGAAGCTTATGCGCAGAAGGCTCAAGATCTGAGTTGCGATGACTCGAACTATTTGATCAAGTTTGGCCACTATTATTGTCGCGAGATTACCCAGCATCTCACTTATTTTTCTTTGCGTGGACAGGCGGACATTCTTTCAATTCGACAGTGTCTCATTGAAGAGATGATGCAAGACTCTGCATTAACTTGTTCTAATTCTCGTCGTCATGCTGAGAAAAGCCATTTCATTTGCTATACTCAATATGGTTTTTGCAAAATGAATCCCATTGATCAGCTGACTCTTGCGAATATGGTTTATCTTCAGATGCTCGATCCTGGCTTTCGCAGTACGATGCTTGCTATAATTGGAACTTGTGGAATGAGCACAGATGCTTCCCCATCTCTCTACTAAGCGACTGAATCTTCGCATGCCGCTTCCTTCAGAGGCTTCTCTCGCCTTGAATTTTTTTATTGAGAATCGTGAACATCTCACTCCCGTTGAACCTCTTCGTAGTGATGATTTTTATACTCTTGAGCGTTGGCAGAAAACTCTTGTGAAAAATCAGGAAGAGTTTTTGGCAGATCAGAGTCTCAGGCTGTTTATATTTTTTGAAAATCAGGTGATTGGCAGCGTTTCCTACACCAATTTTTCTCGCGGAGTTTTTCAGGCTTGTAATTTGGGTTACAGCCTCTCCAAAAAATTTGAAGGCAAAGGCGTCATGTTTGAGGCTCTCAGCGCCAGCAATCGCTTTGTCTTTGAAGAGCTCAAATTTCACCGAATTATGGCGAATTATATGCCCCGTAATATAAGGAGTGGCGCTCTGCTTGAAAGACTTGGCTTTACAAAAGAGGGGCTCGCTAAGGATTATATTCAGATACAAGGTAAATGGGAGGACCACGTTCTCACGAGTCTCATCAGGTAGTCAGGGTCAGGCAGATGGATATCTGATAACGGCTACAGTAACTGCTGACGGCCAACAGTTTGCGGCTCCCTGAAGACTGATCCTCTTCAAAGCTCTATATAAGAGAAGGCTCACCCTGAGACATTGGTTTCGTATCAAAATGATACAAACTCCTCTAAAATCAATTAGTAATAGCTGAGCTGTCGAAGGACTTAACACCCGAATGACAAAACGAAGATGCTTTTGTCCCGACGAATCTAGAAATTATAGGCTCTCATTTATTCGATCTCAAATTCATTTTAAAACGCGTACACGATTGAGATTCGAGCAGCGTGGCATGCTTCTGGCTATATAGGTTTATGTGAGCTTAATTTAATATCCGAGGAGGAAGTTATGAAAGTTACAAAATTGTTGATGATAGCGGCGGTACTGAGTGTTGGAATCTTTGCACATGCTGACGACTGGGTTCGATCACAAGCTGATCAACGCGGCAGTTACAACATAGATCCAAATATGGGTTCGGCTGAAGTTAAAAAAGCAGCTATGGGCTGCCCTTTGGTTAAAACCGGAAGCGTAGAGCGTGATGCTGGTAAAGATTGTACGAAGATCGACGGCGCGACTGTTTCTCGTACTAAAGGTAAAACAACTGATCGCAGTTAATACTTAAGAAAACAAGATTTTTGATAAAGAGCGATACCTCAAATGGGTTCGCTCTTTTTTTTAGAGTTCGGACTCTTCGACTGTTTTGACTTCTTCTTTGATTCGGTCTTTTTCTTTATTGTACTCATTTTTCGCTTCATTCGAAAATTTGTGAAACTCATGTCTGACATCAATCCCGTGAAACGAACTAACTGATTTAGATTTTTCTGATGCCTTTGCCTGGCTGGCTCCTAATTGAGCACCCATTTCACCACGTACATAGCGATAGCCATTTGTGATTGCTCGGCTCGCGCCAAGACTGACATTGTTGAGGACCTGAACGACGCTAGAAGAGTGGAGCCAGTTCTGAGAGTGTTGCTCAATATTGTGGTCGCCCACGCGGATTTGAAGCAAAGCCATCATCAAGGCGCTAAAAAGAAATACTTTGATAACAAAAAACATCTCGGACATAAATCCTCCTTAAACGATTTTCTTTGCGACATCCATATCGCTCGCTTTATCGAGAGTCTTGAGGAGCTGGTCAGCCTTGAACGGCTTTACGATATAATCGCAGCAACCAGCCTCAAGCGCTAACATTACCATGCTTTCTTGGTCTGCTGTAGAAAATGCGATTATTTTTGTGTTAGGTAATACTTTGAGAATTTCTTTTGTGGCATCTATGCCCGATTTGTGGGGCATGATGAGGTCCATCAAGATTATATCGGGACGGATATTTTGGGCAAGTTCGACCGCCTCCGTGCCGCTGACCGCTTCTCCGATAATTTCGTAAGAAGTGTTTTTAAGCGTGTGTCTGATAATTTCAAGGATGAAGGGCGCGTCATCTACGACCATTAGTTTCGTCATATTTTTATTATATTCTTGCGAGCGCGAACTCCCAAATAGATAATGGCAAAACTCATGATTCACATTCCTTCGTCTAAAGAAATTGTAGTCTCGCTCGCTGGACTTTCGCCCATGGGCGGCTACGCGGTCATTCTGGGCGTTCTCACGCTTTGTGGTTTTGGCCTTCCTTTGCCAGAAGATGTGACGCTGTTGTTTGCGGGTCTGCTCGCTTCAACAAACAAAATCAGTTTAGCTGGGGCTTTGCTTGCTGGTTTTTGTGGAGTTTTTATTGGGGACACTATTTTATTTTATCTCGGAAGACGTTACGGTAAAAAATTATTTTCGATTAAACCTTTTAGCATCGCTTTCCCACCTCATCGAATCGAAGCCGCTGAAATAAAAATAATTCGTAATCAGCATTTCATTTGTTTTATCGGAAGATTTGTTCCAGGCCTTCGTGCTTGTATTTTTGCGCTCGTCGGTAGCATGGGTGTAAAGCCAAAAGTATTTTTGATTCAAGATGGACTTGCGGCTTTGATCAGCGTTCCGGTTTGGGTTTTGGTAGGTTATTACACGGGTGAAAACTGGGATCTCGCTGTTAAGCGTGCTCATGAAGCGCAATGGATTTTACTGAGCCTGATTTCAAGTTTGATCTTAGGTTATGTTTTGTACTTATTTTTTCGCCATCGTCGTGAGAAAAAATCTCAATTACCCCAAGTATAGCCAATTTGAATCAAGGTAAACGAATTTGTGACACTCACATTGGTGAGTGTCTGATTTCCTGAGGGATCAGGTTTTGAAGTTGTTCCCATGAATTGATCTTTTTCAAGTCTCTCTGTTATTTTCCAAAACATCTGATTAGAAGAGTCGACGTAGATGCGTCCACCAATACTCACGCCAAGCACGTCTGCCTCGGGACTATCTCCTGATTGAAGACTTGCGGAAGTAAGCGTTTCAAGATGCTTTGCCTTAGGCATAAAATCGACACCAAATTCCCATGAGTAATGCGAAGAACGGGGGATCTCTGCGTTCAAAGAAAGGTCAATGCCACTGGTTTCAAGCCTGTTACGCATTTGGGCATCTGTGCCGACTTGAAACTGATAATCCTCGTAGTCCAAACCGAGAGTGAGTGACGCTGAATTTCTTTGTGAGCTCAAAAAGTTTCGATAACGAAGTCCGCCCGAAATCCATTGCTGAACGAGATTGGTATTTTTACTGCGGTCATATGAATCGTTTACGCTCGACGCAAGACTATTTATGATTTGAGCGTGTAGAGCAAAGTTCGGCTGTAACCAAGCTGCGACTTCGAGCGAGTAGCCTGGGTCAGAAGTCGAGTAGTTGCGAAAACTTAAATCCGAACTGGAATGATTGTAAATAAACAAAGGTGCAATACTGATCTCAATGATATTCTTTTTCTTCTCGTCAACAGCAGATGCGGGTTTAGGTGTTTCAAAATTTGCCTCTGTGTCTGGCGTCTTGGGAGCTTGCATAATAGGCTGAGTTTTTGTTTCGACAATAGGCGCGGGAGTCGGAGCAGGCGTGGGCGCTACTTGGACGAGAGGTTTCGCCTCTACAACTGCCGTATCATCGTCTTCGTCTCGATCATTATTTCTGTCGTTTGCTTTTGCCTGAGGGGCTTTTTTCGGGCTGCTCGAAGTTGAATCATTGTGAGGTCGAACGGTATACCGACCAGAGTCGAGGCCATTTGCGCGATAAGAAGATTTGGGATCACTATTGAGAAGCAAGCCAGACGAGGGATCGAGCTGTGCAAAGGCAAACTGGGAGATAAAAATCAAAGATGCGGCCCAAAATTTCATATAATAACTTCGGACAAAAGAGACAACTTCTTGAAGCAAATTTGACGAGAGCTTTGAATCAATGCACAATGTGCATATGAATCGATTTGGACTCATTCTTTTTTTAATATTTGGAGCAGTTAACCAATCTTTAGCCCAATCGCAGGCACCGGCAACTGAACAAACGGCTCAGTACATAAGTCAGGTCGACGACGATCTTACCATCAAACGCATAACGATTTTACCTGTTACCGACAATCTTGATGGAATTTATGCACGACCACTTGAGAACGAACTCACAAGCCACGTTAAGAAAAATCATCAATGGGACCTGGTTGAAAGTAATGTGACTGAAACTCCCAGCATCGTTGATTTAGAAGAAAAACCTGCGGAACTCTCAAAACTTACTTCAAGAATCGACACAGATGGCATCCTCGTTTGTCGGATTAGCAAAGGTCCCGCTGGGACCACAATACGACTCGATTTGTTTTTGAAAAATGACAACAAACTTTTTGCCCAAGAAATTTTAAAAGATTTTCCAAGATTTGAAATTAATGAACTCAAAGAACAGCTCGGAACAATGTATGGTAAGTTAATTGCGAAAATTCCGTACAATGGCCAAATTTTAAGTCGCGCGCAAAATCGCGTCACAGTGAATATCGGAAAATCTGACGGAATTAACAAAGATCAAATTCTCAGTGTCATTCAAATTATTAAAATCAATCGTCATCCAAAATTTAATTTTATTATCAACACTGAGAAAGAAATTATCGGCAAAGTAAAAATTTTAAAAGTCGATGACAATTTAAGTTTCGCAACAATCATCACTGAAAAAGAACGTGGCGCAATTAAAAAGGGCGCAAAAATCTCAGGAATTGATTTCGTCAACTACACGGTTCCCGATGAACTTTCGTCTTCGCAAAAAGGTGATAGCATCAACGATCGTCAAGATTCAAAAGTAAGTTTCGGAAAAGCACCAAGCGAGTGGTTACCCACTCAGCCACCGATGTTTGGCCTCGTCGGTATTAAATTGGGACTTGGCACCTTCAACGAAAATATGAATCTCACAAATTCAAATACGGCTTTGAGTCCTGGTGGGCAAGAGGGTAAAGCGTCTGTTTATCCAAGTCTTGATTTATACGGTGAGCTTTGGCTGAATCCCAAATGGCAAGTCCGCCTCGAGTGGTTGCAGGGAGTGCTTTCAACGAATAATCCTCGAGCAGGATCGACACCTAGTAGTTTAAATGACTCCTTAACTTACTACAGTCTCGTCGTTGGTTATAATTTTTTACTGCGCAATGATTTCTTTGGGCCCAAAATTAGACTCGATCTCGGCATGATGAGATACCGAATGTTTGTGGATACGTCTCAACCTGAATCCTTCACCACTGTTAATTACTCAGGCATTTTAGCAGGTGTTACAGGTATTCTTCCGATCGATAATCGTGGAGATTTGAACCTCGGCGCAACATTTAACTTAGTACTACTTCCAAAACTCACTGAAGAGCCCGAAGCCTCAGGTGACGGCGCCACGAACAACGTGAATAGCTTCTCAGTTTTCATGGAAAAAAAATTACGTGAAAATATTAAGCTGATCGGATCACTCGATTTTTTATTGGTCTCGACAAGCTTTTCTGGTCCTGGTGCCCGTGCAAACGGTGAATACGCAACCAGCGTCAGCCAAAGACTCACTTCTGCGAACGTGGGAATTTCGTATTTGTTCTAGGTGGCCGAGGGTACCTGCTTAGTTTGGAAGGGGTGGGCAGGGGTTCGCCGTTAGCAGTCTGCCAGTTTCGGTGTCAGTTTGCAGATGGCCGTTTGCCAGACCCTGGCCCCTGAATAAATTGAGTGTTTCTTCGCCGAAAATTTCGGGCAACAGAGCCAGTCCAACTGATACCTGATAGCTGATAGCTGAGACCGACACTGGCAAACTGCCAACGGCGAACCGCTGCCTGCGCCTTCCATACTAAGCGGGTAACTCTCCGGTAATTGCAGCTAAAACATCATCGACACGAATTAAATCCATGCAATTGTATTTTGGGCACGCTTCCTTGAGGCAGGCAAACTCTCCAGGACATTGAACTTCTGGTACGAAAACTTTGGTGTTTGCACCCTGCGGTCCCCAGCGTTCGGGGCGTTGAACTTTGACTGGGCTATAGACTCCAAAAGTGGGAACTCCTGTTGAAGCAGCGAGATGTAAAACTCCTGTGCTGGGAGCTAAGACTCCCGCGGCATTTTGTAAAACAAAAATCAATTCGGCTCCATTTAGCTTTGAATCTAGAAAGTGAACTCTAGGATGCCTTGAAAAATTAGTTCGAATTTCAGTCAGAAAGGCTTCATCCGTTCTCGTGCCGGTAATGACCACTTCTTTGAAGCGTACTAATTTATCTATCAAATCGATGTAATTTTTAACTTCCCAATTGAGAGCTGAACCCGACATGCCTGGATGGACCACAAAGTATTTCTGCTTTTCTAATTTCCACTTTTTCAAATCAAATCTTTGTGCTGAAAAAAGTTTAAGAGATTGCCTTCCAAGTTCTTTGCCTAAGCCTTCTTCGACTAGTGAAAAATTGTATTCAAGCTCAGATTTCAGAGATTCCGAACGCTTCTGCCTGATCCCATGATTGTAAAAGAGAAAAGAGTACCATTGGCTTTTGGGACCAACGCGAACCGGAACACGAACCACGTACAATAACAAAACGATCCACCAAGGAGCATGAAACACAATCGCAGTTGAGAATTTGGAACTCTTTAATACCGAATAAAGTCTTTTGAACTCCTCGACGCTAAACTTTCTTTTGATTTGAAATGTCTTACGTATAGGTTTTGCGTTCGCTGTGATGAAGCCTAGTCCTTCGGCGATCCACCACTCAGACTCATAACCGAGTCGAGCGAGGCTTTCATCTATAGGAAGGCTCAATATGAGGTCACCAATTCGATCCAAGCGTATTAAAAGAACTTTTTCGCTCATCATTAGACTATATCAGAGAGTGCTTGCAGATAGAAAGGACTGTCTTCATCGCGCACGAGTGCTCCTGCAATTCGCGAGAATCTTTGTTTTAACCGCAAAAAATCGCGTCCCGCTTGCTCGAGGTGCACTCCGAATACAATGCTTTCTATCCGCACGCGCAGTCTACGAGGCTAGTCTGTTGAGGCTGGTCACCAGTTTACGATTCAAGCTTGAGAGATTTGTTTGTGGACTTTTGGCCTTGTTATCTTTTGGCTAGTTTTGATTTGTTTTTACTGGCCATTGGTTCAATTGTTTTATGAAAACAGAATACGTACTCTAAAGAAGGATAAGGATATCCGAAAGAGACAAAGCTCAATCATCTTTTGTATTTGAACTTTGTTGGGGGCTTTATTTTTAAATTTATTTTAGTGAGTGTTTTGACCCTCTCGCTATTCAGTTGCAATCTGTTTTCTCACGGGCCTACAAGTTCGTCGAATGACACAATTGCGTTTTCTGGCTCTGGCGCAGATTGCGTCAACACAGCTCTTCCAAATTTACAAAATTTTTTCAACGCTCAAACTTCTGATGCGGATGTGGCACAAACTTGGGAATGTTTTAGCGGCGCTGTTCAAACTTTTGAGAAATATGTCCGTAGCGCTGAGAACTCGTCTGATTTTACTCCTGATGAATTTCGCGCATTTATTGAAAAGTACTTTATGGGCCAGCTGACGATTAGTGACACTCTCTTGACAGAGTTCATGCGCGTGAAACAGGTTCTCGTCGGTGGAACAATGGATCAAATTAGTCATAATGACCTCAAGCAAATTGAAGCCTTCTTAGATGGGATCGAAAAAGAAGCTCGCGCTTTGAACCCATATATGAAAACAATTGTGAACGTGGCAAATCCAAGCACGGTTAGGGTCAACGAAGTAGACGTGAACTTCGCCGAAGCACAGATTATCGAATCGGCAACAAACCTTGGAAAACTTTTTAATGGATCTCAAACCGCATACAATATTTCAGACTTTCAAATATTTTTAACAGAGCTCTCATCTTTGTACGATCAGCTTGGTCATCATTGGTCAGGACCTGAATATATTATTGGTAAGTTGGGATCTTTCCAAAATGCAAAAGCTTTCTTTTTAAGACCCTCTCCCAATAGTGTTGCTGGGACTGAGTGGACTGAGCTCTTATCGACGGCCGCTCAACTTTACGGAATTTGGATGCGAGTAAGTTATATCTTAAATCCGACAGATTATCTCACAACTGGATACGGCCTTTCACAGCTCATTTTGACGATGCATAAAGGTTTTGATATTTTTCAAACTT
>JAYUEB010000383.1:0-5006 GCA_043739525.1 Bdellovibrionales bacterium | reverse complement strand
AACCTGTGACGGAGCTACTTCAGCCCATCGAATTGTACCTCCTTCTATTTTCAGTCTCTCGGCGATTTCAACCACTCTTAGGCCTGTCTTTATTCGCTTTTGGTGAATCAGCGGTCCCCATCGTAAATTAAAGGTTTTTTGAAAATCCATAACGTCCAATACATTGGACGCCTCAAAATATCAAGTCCAATACACTGGACCTCAGTGAGGTTCATATATGAAGAGGCGTAGCAAAACAAAATTAGAAGAAAGTTTTCAGAAACAACTTGGAAAGCGAATCGAAAGCGAGATTAAAAAAAGAGGGTATGCCTCTCCTTATGAGTTCTGGATCGAAAAAGCAGGGGACCATTTATCGAGGGCTACCTTGAACTATATTATCAATGGCCAGTCTGATGTTAAGATAACGACACTCAAAACACTTGCTAAGCTTTTAAAGGTAAAGACAAGAGATCTGCTTGATTTTGAATAAGGAAGTAAACTTAGGCCATCATGTACGAATTCGGGTGTTAGAGAGCGATCTAATTGTATTAAGTTTCGAAGCGAATGTTTTCGCTGGCATAACAAAATCTAATGAAACTTCTTAAATCAAATTTATCAAGGGTCACTATGACACTTCGAATAAAGCGCACCACCCAATTCGAGTAGAATTTACCAATAAATATTCGAATATTTAGGATAGCAGACTTTCGTAAGCATTGGAAAGCACAAATTTTTGATAGTTTATTTCGTTCGCGGCACCGGGGTTGCACGGTCTCAAAGGTCAGGCGGAGGCTCGATGAAGAAAAAACTTTTACTAATCGAAGACGACGAATCTTTCTTTGAGGCTATAGAACTTATGTTAGCTGATTATCCTATTGAGGTTATTTGGGCAGACACCGGAGCTAAAGGAATTCAAATCTATCAGCAAAATCCTCATGGATTTGCAAATGTGATTGTCGATTATGTATTGCCAGATCTGCGAGGGACTGAGGTCTGTCAGCATTTACGGCGACTCAATCCAGAACAAGGGATCCTATTTGCAAGTGGATTTCTGAATGTTGAATACCTCACTGATCAGTTGGAGACCGGAGCTGCGGGTTTTCTGAAAAAAGGTAGTCCGACGCCGGGGCTGAGAGACCAAATACTTCGAGTCATTTCAAATTATGAAAAAAGAACTCGAGTGATTGGTTTTGATGACTACGAGCCTGGCAAAGCCGAGATTGAATTAAAGCAGGAAGGCATTATCGGTCGATCTCAAAGTATGCACGCAGTTTTGAGCCAGGTGAAAACCGCGCGCAATTCGCCGTACCCAACTCTTATTATTGGTGAGACTGGCGTGGGAAAAGAATTAATCGCAAAAGCGCTGACTCCGAAAGGCAAAAAACTTGTATCGGTCAACTGCGCAAGCTTCAAAGATCGAGAAAACATGTTAGAGGCCGAACTCTTCGGTTATGTTAAAGGCGCGTTTACCGGCGCTGATCACGATACCGTTGGTCTGGTTACTCAGGCACAGAACCACGTTCTATTTCTTGATGAGCTCCATCACCTTTCGATGTCGGCTCAAGCGAAACTTTTAAGATTTTTGCAAGAAATGAAATTTCGTCGCGTGGGTGACAATGGCGCTCCCGAAACTTCGATCAAATTCAAATTAATCTCTGCCGTTCAGTCCGACATTAATGATCGTCTTAAGAATAAGGAGTTTCAACCCGATCTTATCGAACGTGTGGGAGCCCTAGTAATACGTGTGGAACCGCTTCGAGATCGTCCAGAGGATATCGAGCCACTGGTGCGTTTTTTTCAAGACGAGTTCAACGATGTTCGACTGCCGAATGATAAAAAACAGATTCGAATTTCAACGATAAACGAAATGATGAAGCAGCCATGGCCGACAAATGTTCGAGGCCTTCAAAATTCGGTTAAGCAAATGCTCACCAATTGCAAAGACGATATCGTGAATCCGAAAGACTTCAAGGCTTATCTAGATCGCAATCTTTTGACGAAAGTTGAGGTCATACAAGATGACTCAAAGTCTCTCAAAGAAGCAACAAAGTTATTTATGATTGAAATGATAAAGGGGGTACTAATAAAATCTAGAACACAAACTGAGGCGGCACTTCGTCTTGGGATACCATTTTCAAGTTTTGTTCGAACGCTCGCAAAACTTGGAATCAATCCAGAGCTTTTTCTAAAACTAACATAAGGGGAAATCATGAAAGTAACAAATACGCTAATGGGTCTTGCTTTTCTAATCGGAAATTCTGCGGCACAAGCTTCGAGTGTGCCGAATTCGGAAATGATAGAGGCGCAGCAACAAATTATTCAATCCACAGCTCCGGCATCCCGTTTACCGGAGGGGCTTGAAATGATTCTGCAAAACGTCAAGGCAAGCGGCTTGGATAAAATCATTGCGGATAGTTCGCCTTCTGAAGGCTGCTGCGGTGGTAACAAGAAATCTTAGTGGGAGTCGATTAAAAGGGGAATGCCATGACAAGACCAATTTATATTTTGCTTGGAGTTTTTATCCTGGCAATTGGTGTTGCGGGCATTTCCCACTTTCCTAAAGGAGGCCGTATGCTAAAGCAAATTGACGAACTCAAAGTTAGAATCACCTCGACGACACAAATTCCTGAACCAACCTACATCGTCTCCACAGGGGATTGGTACTTTTTAGATCATATTTCAGGCGGTCTCGCTGGCTACGATGCTCAGAAAAAGAGTTTCACACAAGTCTACGCCGAAAGCTGGTCTACACTTCCTAATGGCGCCCATGTATTTAAAATCAAATCCGGAATTAAATTTCACGATGGTACTCCTATTACTGCCCAAGATATTATCTGGAGTATCAAACGCCATTTGATTCTAAAAACATCCACGCACTTTCCGCTCTGGGATTATTTGGTCGGATGTGAGAACATGAAGACCCTTGATGAGGAATGCGCGGGCATTCAACAATCAGGACCGAACGAAATTACATTTCGTCTGAAGGCACAAACCGACTCATTCTTCTCGCAGCTCGCGTCTCCCGAGACAGGAATTTGGGCGGCAACCGATATGAATCCTAAAGACGCAAAACTTACGCCGACCAAGTTCTCAGGACCATATTACGTAGAAAGCCGTAATGATGATTATGCGCTCTTAAAACGAAACTCTCATTCTCCTATTTCTGAAAAGTTTCCAAATTCACCAAGAGCAATCCGCATAAAGAGGGTTCCCTTTGCTGACCTTAATCGTGCCGTTCTCAATAAAGAACTGGATCTGGTGATCAAATTGTATTCTCCCCTTGGCGAACCCGACTGGAAAAAAAATGGCATCGACGTCACGGCGACAACGGCCTCTTCAATTATCTATCTGTTTGGTCTGGGCGTTGGAGATCGCGCGCCTATTGGGAAAGACTTCATCGAGGCTCTTTGGACTATGAACACCGACAAAATGATTTCGGCAGGTGAGACGTTTTTACCATTCGCGAATAAATACAGCCTCACGCGCGATGAATTTTTGGCAGCGATACCTTCAAGGACCAATCAAAAGCTCCGAATTCTTTGCCCCGATGGATTTTTCTCACAAAATTTCTTGGACCAGGTTTCTCGAAGCGCACAATCAGTCGGAACCGAAATTCAATATCATTTCGTTGATAGCAATGATTTTTTCAAGGCATTTAATGATCCAAAGTCTTCAGAGAAATACGATTACATCATGAGTATTTATGCTGCCTCAGAACGCTATCCTGCGGTACAGCTCCGATACTTGACGAAAAATTTAGTGAAGCCGCCGATTGATCTCAAACAAACGGAATCCCCTGATCTAAATATTGACCGTATCAAAATTCTTAAAGATTACCAAAAGTGGCTTTTACATTCGCGGCAAGCTACGCCACTCTACTTTGACGCAACCCTTTTTCTTTATCAAAAAAATATCGACATTGGCGACCAGTCTACCAGTGACGCCGAAATTGAACTTTGGCGAGTGCAAGAGTCTGTCCAGTGATTGCCGAAGTTGAAGCTTTCGAAAATCAAGAGATTTCTGAGCCTTTCGGCTGGGATGATCAATTTCTTTCTTGGTTCTCGACTCTCGAAATTCCGATGGCAGAAAAGAAGCTAAAACTTGGTGGACTTGAATATTTTCATTTCGCCACACTTTTGAACAGGAGTGATGGTGGTACATGCGGCGGTTTCGGAAGCGATCAATCTCGAAGGCTTGCAGCCTTAAAATCCGCTGCTGAAAGCATTGAGCGGTTAGAGATGCTCGAATACTTTGGCTCTCCAAAGTGTAAAATTCCTAACGCGTTTCACTCAAGTAACGGCTGGGCTGTACAGAGTTCTCGTGAGGTCGCTAACGAAAAGGCATTTTCAGAGGCACTTGAGAGACATCTTTTGCTTAAGTCTTTTTTTTCTCTCGGTTGGAGCGGTTTCAACTGTATTCAAAAAATAGAGGGTCCTGAATTAGATCTTTATTTGCTGACAACTCAGCTTTCACACGGTGGTCGTATGGCGGCGATGGTGATCGCAAAATCTCATTTGTATCGAGGCGTCTCTTTCGGATACGGTCTTGGGCGAATCGACCAAATCAGCCAGGCGACTTTCTGGCAATCGGCGATCTATGAGGCCGTCGATAAGATTTTAGTGCTCGCAGGTAAAGATCCAAAGCCTTCGTCAAAAAATTGGATCAGAGAAGAGATTGAATTTTACCTGACAAATAATTTTGACTTCTCGATTCTTCCTCAAATAAGAAAACCATCTTATGTCGAATGTAGTGTCGGCGAAGTTCACTTTGAAATTATAGACTTATCCAAAAAATATAATCTTCAATTTCCATTTTTTGCAAGCTTTGCAAACGGCAGTGGGCTGATCCCGCTTTTTACAAAATCTATGTTGGATTCGGATGCAATCAAATATTTAGAAAAGATTTTAGCGGCAAATAATATTTCTGAAGTTCCAGAAAGACACCCCATTTTATGACTTTAATGAGGACATTAAAAATTTTAAGTGTCGGATTGATCGCGTCGGTCGCGATTCGATACGCGGTCATCT
>JAYUEB010000382.1:0-5008 GCA_043739525.1 Bdellovibrionales bacterium | reverse complement strand
TGTAAACATCCGTTGGGCTGTCGCATTCTAGCTCAGCAGAGAGTTTTTGGCTAAAGTCCGAAATCATTTTTTTTGCTTTTTCTAGTTTTTCGAATGATGTCGCCGTGGTAATAGCTAAATATTCACGCTGCTCCAAAGATACCGTTTCGAGCTTTTCAGAAGCCATTTGTAAATTTTGCTTATGATAATTTTGAATCGCTGCTGAAGGAGCACCGCTTGAGTTGGCGATCAATGGTTTCGATGTCTGTTTGAATTGACCTTCTTTTACTTCGATCAAGCCCATTCTCTCAAGACGGTGAAAGGCTTCCATCGCGAGAGTGGGATCAATTCGAAGTCTTTGAGAGATCCATTTCGAATTAGCTTGATTGTCTGGTAGCTCACCCAAACTTAAAATAGCGAAGTGATACCAATCTGATATGAGTCGAAACTCATCTTCGCTCAAAGCCTGAAGAGCGAGAGATTCAGAAGACGATGAACCTCTAAATCCGGGATGCATCTCGCGAATCAGATTCGTCGAATCGTCATCGTTTAAGTTGAGCTTCTCAATCAGATGTGCGGCCTGTCTGGGAGTCAGATTTTTTTTTCCGTTAATGAGGCCTGATAGCTGGGATGGACTGATTTCAAGCATCCGAGCAAAGGCTCTTAAAGAAAACTGAGCATTTTTTTTCTTGCGCTCAACCAATTGCTGCATTAAAAAATTTTGATGGAATTTCATATAAGTTTGAATTCATATAGCTTAGAAAAGAAGTCAAACACAATATGAGAACAGGTGTTTGCAAAGTACAAACAAATCGCAAACACTTACCTAGGGCCGGTTTCCTGGCTTTTATCCCTTAAAAGCCTTGCCAGACAAGGCTTTGAGGCATTTTGGTTGAGCGAGTGGAAGATAGACTCTAGCGAGAATTATTAAGATTTAACCAATCGATATTTTGGATTCGTTGCAGCATGTACGCTCACGTACGCTAGAAATCAAATGCCGAAGAAGTTGATTTTCTTAATCGCTTTTTTGGTCTCATCAACTAGGCCATTCAGAAATTCATCTCGTGTAAAATAGGCTGTTATGACCGCAGCGTAGTTCCAGGTGAGATCTGTTACCGAGGTCATAAATCCAGTGACTCTATTCATTTGTTCGTTGAGAGATCCATCTGTATTGGCATGGTATTGAACACAAGCAATAAATTGATCGCCCATATCAATCAGATTTTGAACGAGATTGAATTGTCCTTTACGTTTTGCGAGATTCGCCATTTTGTAGTGAATCTCTCCGTAACCCAGAGTTGAGAGTACCCAGGGATTTCCTCCATTAAAATTACTTCCGGCATACATATCTTCGGGGTAGCGGCCGATCGCAACTCCAGGACTTTTTGGATCTTGATTGATCGGATACAAATTTTTAAATGCTTGAATGTGAACTTGAATTGTTGATTGAACTTTCGGATCATCCCAAGAAAGAAAGCCGTCATCTAGAGAACCATGAAGAAGTCCAAGGCCAACTGCGGAATCAATTCCTGAAGTTTTGTAGTCTAATCCGCCAACTCGGTTGATAGTCGCAACAAAAATTCCGGCTTTGGGATCCCAAAAATCCATCATGCGTGCTTCAATCAGCTTGGCTTGCGCTTCGTAAAAGTCAGCAGCACCGCCATCACCTAAACTTCTCGCAAGCTTAGCGCCTTCGATAAGCGCTCTTCGTTGAACGAGGCGTGTGTAAAAATGATCGCCCATCACCTCTTCCCAAATATCAAAGCATGGACGAGTCCAATTCCAAGCGATATATTCTAAGTCTCTTTTTATCAGAGAGTTCGCTGGAATTTTTCCGTCATATAAACGATTGCGTACGTCGTCGGTCATTCCTTCAGATTGAAGAACCTGAAACCAATGAGTCAGAGCAATCGCACGTAGAGCGGGGCCATCATTTTGAGGTCTTCCCCAAGAAAAATTGTAGGGTTTTCCACTCACGTAAAACTTTGGTTCTCCGTCGCCAGTGAGAGTGTAAGTCATCTGGTTTCCTTCGGAGAAGCTCATGTACTGGCCGATCTTGAGATATATTTGCTGACGCTGAAATGGGTCGCCTGATCTCCTATAAGCACGAATCAGGGAGTCAATTGTCAAAGCGCCATCTCTTACCCAGTGGTAATAATAATCTGGATTTTCTCTCGTCTGAGCCGCAACAATTGCGCCTGGCTTTGCATCCCAAGGAGAAATATTAGCAAATATTTTTGTGACCGCGAGCATGGCTTCAGATTTAAACCAGGGATTGTCGGCCGAAAAAAATTTAGGTTTTGATAAAATATACGAGCTACATTGATTTCCCGGAGCTCCGAAACTGATACTCGGGAGAATAAAAATACTTAAACCCAATAGGGCCAAACCTAAAATAAAACGACCGCATTTTTTCATAGATGGCAACAATTGCAAAGGCCGTTCCTGGCATTTTTGACTTCTAATGCCCCTCGTTCGAGAGGGGCGTGCCAAGAGTCATAATTTGTTTATGAGGGCCGGAAACCGCTGTCACCAACAGTTAAGGTTGTGAACGAATCGCAGAACCATCAGATTGTTTTTCAGAATAAAGCACATTCTCTGAAAAATCGTACTCCCCAAGACCGTCGTCTCCTGTTTTGACACGAGAACGATAGTAGACGGAGTTTCGATCACTTCTGCCGTAACGATCACGTCTCATATTTGGCGAAACATTTGTGTCAATCGCGCCTGAAGTAACTGGCTCTAGACCAGGATCTCCTTGAGCGTTATTGATATCAGGTGCAGTGATATCTGGTGTATAAGTGCGATCAATTGATCCGCTATTAAAAGTTGTTTGGGCTATGCCCAAACTCGCAAGAAACACAATCGGTGCGAACACAACTAGAGATTTCATATTATTCTCCTTGGCAAACGGGTTTACAAAAAAGCTTCATGAGAAGTGAATTTTGCAATCGATGTGCCCAAAGAATTTTTGTTGTGAAAGAACAGAGCGGCTCTCCCATAGATTAGCGAGCCGCATTCGAATAAAAGCGCCACATATTTGAGTCAGGATGACCGATTAGTCGATTGGTGTAGCCGTTCCCCAACTTCCGTTGGCTTGTTTTTTAGAAAACATGATTTGGACTTGAGTGATCGCGGCATCGACACAGCCAAAGTACATGATTTGTCCATCATCAGGAATTGAAATTTCACCCGGGTATGTACATCCTGGTAGAGTGACGACAGTCGGTGTTCCTGCGCAATTACTTCCGTTTGAAAGACAGTGCATAACTCCCTGTGGACCATTCCAATAGATATCCGTTGTGACGGGTGAAATCCAAATCTGATCTTCGTCACCGGTTGTGTTGACGGGGCCACCGGGATTGACGGGTGCAGACCAAGGACCACCAAGTGCTCCTGAGGCATTGGTCGAAAACCAAATATCTTTTCCGCCAACTCCAGATCCGCGAGTTGAAGTAAACCACAAGGCTTTTCCATCTGGAGAAATATGGGGATTGTCTTGTACAACATGAGCTGAATGGTTGTTGATCCCCGTTCCGAGATCTACAGGCGTAGCCCAAGTCCCGTCCGCATTTTTATTTGCCATCACGATGTTGTTTGTCGTGCCGTTACCCTGAAGCCAAATAAAAGTATTTCCGTTATTGAGTTCCATTCCGCTGGAATCACCGTAGGCACCATTGAGACCGAGATTCACGGCTTCGCCCCAAGTCCCATCTGGGCCCTTTGTTGACATATATATGTCGGACTCATCGTAGGGATTTCCGCCTGAAGCAACTTTGTGAAGACCAGGTCGATCGGGGCCGCCGAGTGTGGGTGATTGTGTTCCTCCGCTTTTTATTGAAGGAGCAAAATTATATCGTGAATACATAAAATAAAGTCGCTGACCGTCTCGTGATACAAATGGAGAGTCTGACCAGCCCGTTAAAGTATTAATTGGAATTTTAGTTGCCTGCGTATTGGAAGTGCCGGGACTTGTGTTTGTTGAATTCGAAGCGCTGGAACAGTTTACAAATAAAATTCCCAAAGGCAATAGTTGTGAGGCAACTATGATTCTTATTATGAGACGCCTCATTTTTAATCTCCATCTAGTTCCTCTATTTTAAAGCATTGCATGGAGGATTAATAGAAAATATTTTAAAATTTCATAGAGAAAATTAGAGTAGCGTTCGCTTAAGAGTTCTATTTTAAGAAAAGTAAAGCAATCGGCAGCAGCAGGCCTAATCCAACGCAAAATAAAAGAAATCGAGGTGATTTACTGAATCGAAATGCCAAAATAAGACCGATCAAAGTTGTGAAGATCAATCCGACACTCATAAAAAGTGCGATCCAATTAAAGGCCTGTGAGTGTTCAGTTTTAGAGTCATAGGTTGGGAGAGTCGAACTTTTATGTGGCTTCGAAAGCTCATGAAAAAAAGATTGAATAGCCGTGGGCGGTGAATCTTTAGGAAGATCATTTAACCTAAAAATTTGCCAAGCACCTGACAAAGAAAAATAAATAATAAGCGGAGCAAAAACGCAGCCAAGATAGAGGTGAACGAGACGCAAATTTTTCATTCGGCAAGTGTTTCACATGATTTGCTTATAGGCAATATTCCCTCAAGCAAGTGGCATCTTTCCTCTCAGAAATATTGAAATGGGCCTATTTCTTATCTCGAAGGGCCCTCATTTTGCAAATTTCTCATTCAGATATTAATTTTTGGAAGGAGACTAATGTGAAAAGTATAATTATTTTTGTTTTGACCCTCGTTTCGGCTCCGGTATTTGCAGCTAAGTTTGATGAGGCTAAATGTTCGGATATTGTCGGTACGACTGGAGATAGGACTCCTCGCTATTTAGCCATTTTAGACGGATATAATTCTGTCGACCGCTTCGTTTTATGACAAAAAAAAATCCTGGTTGAAAAAGCGCATTTAAGTTAATTCTATTCCGCGCTCCTTGAGAGCGCGGGCAAATTTTTGTTTCGCTCCGCCTTCGATCGTAGCGCCATGACTGACAACAATATTGTCGA
Source organism: Bdellovibrionales bacterium (assembly GCA_043739525.1). Taxonomy (GTDB): domain Bacteria; phylum Bdellovibrionota; class Bdellovibrionia; order Bdellovibrionales; family JAMPXM01; genus JAYTQQ01. Next base: position 21 of record JAYUEB010000382.1, on the reverse strand, counting down.
AGTCATAGCTAAAGACATTTT
>JAYUEB010000381.1:0-15114 GCA_043739525.1 Bdellovibrionales bacterium | reverse complement strand
TTGGTAGTTACGGATGTTTAATGGGAACACATTCCTATAGGCTTCATCATTTAAGTCATCATCAACATCTCAATACGGATCGAGATCCGGATTGGGCCAGAAAAATTCAGTTGAAAGAATGGACCTTTCCAACTTCACCTCGAAATTTACTTGTGACATTAGCAAGGCAGTTTTGGCGAGGGGGCTATGAGTGGATTAAGCTAACGACGATGATGTTTTCTCAAAATTTGCGCCTCGATTCGGTTGATCAACGTAAGTTTGAAGCCAGAATGCTCTTATGCTTTTGGGTCAGTATTTTTTTATTGGCTCTTGGTTTGCAAATGATCTCTCATTTGCTCCTTTATTGGTTTGTTCCCTTGCTTACTGTATTTCCTCTTATCCAAAGAATGCGAAGTATTTCAGAACACTTTTCAGTGACGAGAGATCAAATTTTGAATCAGACTCGCAATGTAAACGCATCAAGATTAGAGAAATTTTTATTGAGCCCACACTCAGTTAATTGGCACCTCGTTCATCATCTGTTTCCTGGAATCCCTCATTATAATTTGCAAAGGGCTCAGAAAATGCTGGCTTCCGATTTGTCTTACCAGCGAGGGCAGCATATCAATACCAGCTATATTTTGCCGTACAAAAATAGCGTGTTGTCTGACTTATTATCTCTTGAAGAAAAAGACCTAAAATCTAAAATAGCTGCGTGACCATTTCGCGTTCACTTTGGTGTTTTTTCATGCGCTCAACACGTTCTTCTTTTGGTATCGTCTCTAGGAGGGACGCAGAGAGAACAGTCACAAAACAATCATTGCGAGCAGATTCGGCATCTTTGATTGGAATAATGTATTTAAGTTTATATTTTATTTTATTTTGAAATGGTGACGAGGTTTCGCTGACGATGTGCTCTGGAGTTTGAGAGTAAACCATTTTTTTAGTTTGGATCGCAGCAGTGGCTTCTTTTACCATAGCTTCAAAAATGCTTGTGTCTTCTCTGCGAAAAAGGTTTTCCCAGGGGAGAGATTCAAGTTCATCAAAAGAGTAGCTGCAAATATCGTAGTAGTTAAATGATCTATAGACTTGTCTGCTCCCTACAAAGACTTCGACAAAGTCGTCATCCGTGATCATATTCATGAGATCTGAACTGGGTATAAATTTAAGAAGTTTAAGTGCGAGCCACAATAGTTTTTTTTCATTGACCGGAGGAGACCCTGGCAGGCTCGACATTTCAAAAAGTTGACGAAAGATTTTAAGTCTCTCAAGAACGGCTTGCTGATCGGGGAGCGTGAGTTTTAAAAAATGAGGGTCATCCGTTTTGTGAATCGTGATAACACTTTTGCCTAGTGATTTTGCGAGCTGTTGTAATTGCTCGCCGATTTGCAAAAAGCTCTGATAATGAAGTTCCGATTCATTAACAAAAACATCTGACATCAAAACCCCGTCGAAAAGTTATTTCGCCTTTTTAGTGGCTTTAGGCTTTTTCTTATAGACCTTAAACTCTACTTCAGACTGATAATCTGCAACCATGACTTTTACAAGTTCTTCTCGACTCAGGCTCAAAACAGAAATCAATTTTTGAAACGCATGGCTAGGAGGAGCACAAAGGCCGCGTTCCCAGTTTGAAACGAATTGACTATGTACATCGCCCAATTTTTCCGCAAGAGCTGGTTGGCTTAAGCCTGCTTCCACTCGTTTCTCTTTTAAAAATTGTCCGAGTTTTTGATATCCAAGCATAATTTGTACTTTCTCTGTAATGATTTAAGTATTCTTAACAATCCGCTTCGGCAGTTTTTTATAGTTTCTAAAGCTTGCTTTGTTTACACCTACAACAATATGGAAAGACTGTCACAAGAAAAGTATTTTTGCCCCATTTTGGAGCTTCTCTTTAGTAAAAACCTAAACTCGGATGTTTCTGCCTACGCGGCAAGCCATAGGGGGAGAGCGAATTTAGCTGGCATTTAAGCCTTAAATTGTTCTATTCTCCCAGCCTTATTCCGGGGGGAAAATGCAAACCAAACTACCAGATTCACCTATTATTTGTCACAATTTCGTCGGTGGGGAATGGCTGATCGGAGAAAGCTCTGTTCAGGATGTACTTTCGCCTTACAATGGCAAGAAAATTGGGCAAGTTTCAATTCCCTCTCAAAAACAAATTGATAGCGCGATTCGAAAAGCGGATGTCGCACAAAAATCTTGGGCGAAACTTCCAATTAAAGAGCGCAGTAAGATTTTATTTCAATTTCGGCAAATTTTATTGAGAGATCAGGACGAGATTGCGCACTTAAAGAGCTCTGAAAGCGGCAAAACTTTTGATGAAGCAAAAGCCGGTCTGATGAAGGGCATCGAGGTGCTTGAATATGCACTTGCGATTCAAAACTTAGATTTGGGTGGAAAAGTCGAAGTTTCAAGAGGAGTCAGCTGCGAGTTTCGCAGGGAAGCTCTTGGAGTCATAGCAAATATTACACCCTTTAACTTTCCAGCGATGGTCCCGATGTGGACAATTCCAATCGCATTAGCTCTCGGGAATGCCTATGTTTGGAAGCCTTCCGATAAGACTCCGCTGACAGCTCTTAAAATCACCAATTCTTTGAAAGAGGCGGGAGTCCCTGCAGGTGTTTTCACCGTTTTGCACGGTACGGCGGCAACTGTCGACGCAATCATTGATCATCCTTGTGTTAAAGCAATCGGCTTTGTTGGCTCAACGAAAGTTGCAAAAATTGTTTATGGAAGAGGAACCGCACTTGGAAAACGCGTTCTTGCATTAGGTGGCGCCAAAAATCATATCGTTCTTTTGCCCGATGCCAATCCAGATCTCACAGGAATAGGAATTTCAGATTCCTTTACGGGTTGTGCGGGCCAACGTTGTATGGCGGCTTCAGTTTTGCTTGCCGTTGGTCAGGTTGATCAACATCTTGAAAAAATTGTCGCTCGTGCGCGTTCACTGGTGTTGGGCGACACGATGGGCGCAATTATTACGCGAGGACAAGTTGAATTTTTACATGCAGCCATCGGACGCGCTGAAAAAGCTGGAGCTAAGATTCTGCTCGATGGAAGAACGGCCACTCCGCCGAAAGGCTTTGAAGGCGGAAACTGGTTGGGCCCAACTATTATTGATCACGTCAGCGCCGGCTCTGAGGCAAGTACAAACGAGCTCTTCGGGCCAATCTTAAGCATTATTCGTTGTAAAGATATCACCCACGCGATGCAAATCGAAAATAGCAGTGAGTACGGAAATGCTTGCAGTGTTTTCACTTCGAATGGTGGTCTCGCAGATCGCGTAATTCGTGAAGCTTCAACAGGCATGGTGGGTGTAAATGTTGGTGTGCCAGTTCCACGTGAGCCATTTTCATTTGGTGGAATTAACGCTTCGAAATTTGGTCAGGGTGACATAACAGGACCCTATAGTTTAGATCTTTGGTCGAATATGAAAAAAATCACAGTTAAATGGGAACTCCAAGGCGACTCCAACTGGATGTCCTAAAAAGAGGAATGTAAAAATGAGAGATATTAACAAAAGATCAAACCATGTGATCTTGGCTTCACACTCAAACTTGAAGTACAAAGAAACTTTGCCAATTCGTTGGGGTGCAAAAACTCCAATGGAGCGTGGGCCCGTTGTCGCATCGATTACCAATGCAAAAGCACGAAATGCGATTGGTACCCACAGTGGTAGCTATACCATTTATCGCGCACTTTCTATTGCGAGTGGTAAGTTTCCAAATTCGCACAAGCCAGATTTGCATAACACTCAAAGTCCAGTTCAAATTGGGCCTTATCCTCAATGGTCGGATCCGACAAAAATGGTTTCGATCGATCCTTGGGGGCTCGATCCACAAATTCATTTCAAAGAGCTTTTTGAAAAAGGTTATGATGTCAGACCCACAATTGCTGTGACTCAAGCGCATTTGCAGATTCCAGAGTTGGGAGAGGCGATTGATAAAGGGCGCCTGAAAATTGACGGAAAAATCGTTCGCGAAAGCAAAGATATTAAAGTAACCAAAGTGGCCCTAGATCCTGTTTGGTATTTGCCAGGTATCGCTCAGCGACTCAAGATTGACGAAGGCGAACTCAGACGTATTCTCTTTCAAGAAACCGGCGGAATGTATCCGGAATTGATCACTCGTCCCGAATTAAAAGTGGTGCTGCCACCGATTGGTAGCACAACAGCTTATATTTTTGGTAACCCACAGGATTTAGCAAAACCAGAAGTTGAGCTGACTTGTCGTGTTCATGATGAGTGTAACGGCTCCGATGTGTTTGGCTCTGATATTTGTACGTGCCGACCCTATCTGATGTACGGCATTGAAGATGCCGCTCGCACCGCTCAACGGGGTGGAGTTGGAATTATCGTTTACTATCGTAAAGAAGGCCGCGCGCTTGGAGAAGTGACAAAGTTCTTGGTTTATAATGCTCGTAAGAGACAAGTGGGTGGAGACACCGCTGAGACTTACTTTGCTCGCACTCAGTGTGTGGCTGGAGTTGAAGATGCTCGTTTTCAAGAGCTCATGCCAGACACTTTGCAATTTTTTGGAATTAAAAAAATTCACAATCTTCATTCAATGAGCAATATGAAGTACGATGCGATTGTCGGAAGTGGTATTGAAGTGGTTAATCGCATTTCGATTCCGGATGGCTTAATTCCACAAGATGCTCAAGTTGAAATGGAAGCAAAAAAAGCTGCAGGATATTTCACAAAAGAAAAGCCAAAACCAAAAGATGAATTGAAAAAAGTTAAAGGGCGAGCAATTGAATAAAGATTTAAACTTATCTTCAGATCAAATTGACTACTTATTGTCGCCTGATGCGATTCGCGATCAAGCCTCAGAGATTTTTAAGCTTTGCGAGAATGGCCGCACTCATTTTCAGTATCATCCTGAAGAAATGCGCCCAAGCGTTGACTATCTCCTTTCGGTCATTCAAAAAAATTACCCTGACCTCAAAATTCCGTTTCATTCAAGATGGGGGCATTTTCGAGTTGGGAATATCGATCGGGTTAAAAAGTTTGATCTTTCTATTGCTTCCTTAGATAAGCTTGAGCGCGCTCGAACCAAGCTCGATTTAGTGATTAGCTCGGTTTTACTTGACGCAGGGGCTGGAGCTGAATGGAAGTATCTTGAGGCTGAGAGCAAAAAGCACTTTTCTAGATCTGAAGGACTTGGAGTCGCGAGTCTTTACTTGTTTCAGTCTGGTGCGATGAGTTCGGATGGCCGCTCTCTGCGTGCTGATCGCGAGGGCTTAAAGAAGTTATCAATCGAGACTCTTGAAAAAGCATTTCAGGTTTCGCCAGAAAATCCACTCGTCGGCTCCGCGGGACGTTTACAGCTTCTCAATAATTTAGCTGGAGCTCTCGAGAACAAAAAAATATTTAAAGATGGTCGTCCAGGAAATATCTTAGATTACCTCATAGAAAAACATGGAAAGTCGATTCCAGCAATTGCGCTTTTAAGAGCTGTTCTTGACGGTCTCGGTCCCATTTGGCCAGGTCGTTTAACCGCGAACGGAATCAATCTAGGAGATGTTTGGCAACATTCTTTGCTTGGGAAACTGGGGACGTTTGAGTCTTTGATTCCATTTCACAAACTTTCGCAGTGGATGACTTATTCTTTAATTGAACCCATTCTTGAGGCGGGAGTAGAAGTAACAGGTGTTGAGGGCCTCACTGGTCTTGCCGAATACCGCAACGGTGGACTTTTAATCGATTCGGGTTTGGTCACTCTTCGTAATCCAGAAGAGCTTAAGCAAGCCTGGAAACCTGACTCTGAGCTTATTATTGAGTGGCGCGCCCTAACGGTCCATTTGCTCGATCGATTTGGCGCTGCCGTTCAAAGAGCATTTGGAAAGTCGCCAGCTGAATTTCCTTTAGCAAAAGTTTTAGAAGGAGGCACTTGGTGGGCAGGAAGATTCTTAGCTCAAGAAAAACGCGCCAGTGGAGATCCACCTATTATGATTCAAAGTGACGGAACAGTTTTTTAAAGAAAGAGGTCTCGAAGTGGAAGGCAAAGTAAAAGTTTTAGATCATCCGCTGCTCAAGCATAAGTTGGGATATTTACGAGATAAGCGTACCAACTCTGTCGATTTTCGAAATTTGACGAAAGAGATCAGCGTGCTACTCGCTTACGAGGCAATGCGCGATTGGAAAGACATGATCAAAGTCGATATCGAAACGCCGATTTCAAAAGCAACTGTCGAGCGTATTCAAAAGGCTCCCGTTGTTGTTTCTGTCATGCGTGCTGGAAATGCAATGTTGGACTCGGTCCTACAGGTGATCCCATTTGCCTCAGCTGGGTTTATCGGGATTTATCGCGATAAGTTTATTCACAATACGGTTGAGTATTACTTTAAAATGCCAGAAGACATCAAAGGTCGCATGGCTATTTTGTGTGATCCTCTTGTTTCAACGGCGGACACGATGATTGCAGCTATCGATCGTCTTAAAAGTTATGAAGTAAAAGAAATTAAAATTTTGACGATTTTATTAAGTGATTTTGCAAAACAAAAAATTCATCATTTTCATCCTGACGTCGACATTTTTACTTTGAATATCGAAAATGACATAAACGAACAAGGCTATCTTGTGCCGGGCCTTGGAGATGCTGGAGACCGACTCTATCAAACAAAGTAGCTCTCAGACTTTTATTTTAGGCGTCGCTGGCGGAAGTGGCTCTGGAAAGACCTACTTTGCCAGAGCTTTACAACAACAGCTAGGTGACGAGTCCTGTGCAATTGTTTACCAAGACAATTTCTACATCGATCAGTCTCGAAATTTTGATTTTGATGGCGGGTCGGTCAATTTTGATCACCCAAGTAGTATTGATTTTGATTTATTGGGTGAACATATTCGGCAACTCAAAATGTCTCAGGCGGTTATGATTCCGATTTATGATTTTGTAACTCACTCTCGAAAAAAAGAAACAATTCATGTGACGCCGAAGAAAATTATTATCGTGGACGGTATTTTGATTTTTCACGCATATCAAGTGCGGGATCACTTTGATGATTTGATATTTTTTGATACTCCGGAAGAACTTCGCTACCAACGTCGTCTTGAGCGGGACGTGAAAGAGCGTGGTCGAGATCCTGAAGGAGTCCGCAACCAATTTCTCAAGCAAGTAAAGCCCATGCACGATCAGTATGTTGAGCCCTCAAAGAAATTCGCCAAAAGTTTGGTGACTGAAGTAGGCGAGTTTGACGGGATCCTCGCGCAATATTGTCAAAAGTTTAAGGAATTGATGATGTCCGAAAACAGCTAGTTTGCTTCGGCAAATTTTGGTAAGTTGTTTCACATGGATCAGAAAGAAAAATATTACCAAGCAGTTCTCACTCGAGACTATCGATTTGACGGTCAATTTTTTGTTGGGGTAAAAACCACTGGAATTTACTGTCGCCCAATTTGTCCAGCAAAGCCCAAAAGAGAAAATGTTGAATTTTATTCTTCAGCAAATGCTGCAGAAAAAGCGGGATTTCGTCCTTGCCTCAGATGTAGACCTGAGTCTGCACCTTTTTCGGCAGCTTGGTTTGGTAAGTCTGCAGTGGTGCAGAGATCCTTACGGTTGATTATGGATCAAGGAATGACTGGCGAATCCGAAGAGAAGTTTTCATCTCGATTTGGAGTGACGGCAAGGCATCTCAGGCGACTCTTTGTCGAAGAAATTGGTAAAACTCCTAAGCAGTTTTATCAAGAGCAAAGATTAAATCTCGCGAGAAAAATGATTTCTGAAACACAAATCCCAATCATCCAAGTTGCATTCGCCTCTGGATTTGGTTCGCTTCGGCGATTTAATGATGCCTTTAAGGATCGTTTCGAAAGGGCTCCTTCAGATATTCGCAAATCAAAAGCTTTGAGCCCTCGAGATTCGGATCAAATGCATTTGTGGCTCAGCTATCGTCCGCCTTTTCGTTACGACTCCGTTTTATCTTATCTACAAAGACATGCGCTTGAAGGAGTTGAAGAGATATCAGGTACAGAATACATTCGCTACTTTAAAGCCAAGAGAGGTTGGAGTCGCGTTGTCGTCGCCAACGATCCTAAAAAATCCGCTCTTAAGCTTAGTTTTAAAAATGTTGAGCCCTCCGATCTTTATCCGACACTTCAAAAGGTGAGAAGACTTTTTGATCTCGACGCCGATCCACTTCTGGTCTCAACTTCTTTTGAAGCATCGAAAATACTAAGTGAACTTGATTCGAACGATCCAGGTGGTAGATCACCGGGCTCGTGGGATAGTTTTGAGACTTCGATTTGTGTGATACTGGGGCAGCTGGTTTCGTTGAAGCAAGGCCGCAGGCTCTGCGTACAGCTTGTTGAGCAATACGGCGAAGTTCAGGAATTTGAAGGCCGGCGACTCTATAGCTTTCCGACACCACACGTTTTGGCGAATGCCGACCTTTTGAGGCTTTCAACCACTCAAAAGCGTCGAGAGACGATCAGGATTTTGAGCGCTCTCGTTGATTCGAAAGAAATTTCTTTGACTCCCCATCAAGATGTGAAAAAATTGAAAGAACAACTCTTGGCTATTCCTGGGATCGGCCATTGGACTGCTGAGTATATTGGAATGAGATGCTTAAGTGATCCTGATAGTTTTCCTTCAACCGATCTTTTCTTGAAAAGGATTTTAAAAGAAGAGAGGCACTTGAATTTGGAGAAGGTCAGGCCATGGAGAGCCTATGCCGCCCATTTATTATGGGAGCGTGAAATGTTAAAACAGGAGAAAAATGAAAATCCTTAAATTAGTAATTGTTTTTGGCCTTCTTTTAAGTTGCCACCGTCTCTATGCCAGCAATGAATTTGGTGCTGGACTCATCCTCGGATATCCCACCGCCGTCACCGGTAAATACTGGAGAGACAAACAAGTCGCTTTCGATGGAGGACTTGGATTTAATATTAATAGCTACTTCGTATTTTACGGCGATTACCTTTATCACTATCCGGGAATCTTCAGACAAAAAAATGAGTTTCTAGATTACTTAGTCCCATACTTCGGAGTTGGAGGTCTTGCTGCAATTACCACAAGTGATCGCGGAAACAACGACGGCTATTTAGGAAAGACTTCAGGATCTTTTGGTTTGGGCGTTCGCATTCCTGTTGGTGCGGAATGGAAACCAAAAGAGCCGAGCATCGGAGTCTTCGTAGAAATCGCACCGGGCATTTCAATTTTTCCATCAACAACCGCGATCATTACCGGCGGAACGGGAATACGGTATTATTTTTAGCCAATCCGGCGAGCTGCGCCTCCAAAACTAAGATGTTACCTTCTGGAAGACGTAGCCTTTATTGACGACTGTTTGGAGATGGTAGCCTGTATCCTTCATCTTTTTTCTGAGTGAAAAAAGATGGGTCTCTAGCGAATGCCCTGAAAGCCTCGAGAGGTCACCCCATACCGTCCGTACGACATCCTGTTTTGAAATTAGAAGTTTTTCATTTGCAAAAAAATGCGAGAAAAGTTTGAACTCCGTTGGGGTCTATTTAAATTCACATTCTAAGGAGTCGGGTCTTTTTATATATATTTTCATCGATTTTCGATCAATGCGAAAAGTGCAGGGAGGATTTGGAGTGCTTGTTAATTGTGTCGTTGTTTCCATACAAATATGATAAATTATATTTTATTTATATGTCAAGACGAAAGCTGTGCCGTTTTGAGACGCAATTTTTTACCCATTAAATTCAAACTTTTTGCTACTTATTTTGAGGCAAAAGAGACATGTGTAGCCTCACAGATATGTGTAAATGAACTAGACAAAAAAAGCGGCGCCCGAGGGTTTGAATAGAGATGGAAGGGTATTTGAATTGCATTTCTAAACCGCATGAATACAAAATCTGTTTTATTAGATTTGGTTCGTTCAAGCCTACGTATCTTTATGATAGGTGTGTTTATTCTCACTTCATCTCACGCATACTGTGAGACTGAAAAGGATTTGCCTGAAGAAGATATTATTGTTCAAGAGGACGAGATTTACGACAATCCCAATTTGAGATTTACGGACGAAACAAAAATACTCTTAAGTGAAAAAGAAGCCGTTGAGAGTATTTTGAGCGAGCTACATAGAATGAGGCATCGCAAAAAGGCAAAGTTAGCGACTCGAGTTCACTCTAAAAAGATCGCTGAGAAAAAAGAGAAAAAACAGTCGCGAAGAATTGCAAGTTTTGAGAAGACGCCACTCAAAGGGCGACTTCTTCAGGCTAAAGAACTCATGGGCAAAGAATATCGCTCCTATTTTAAAGTCGCAAAACTTATCAAAAAACCGGATCGTCATATTCACGAATATGTGAAAGACGCGTTCTCAGATTTTGATAAAAAGACACGTGGAAAAGCGAAAGCTACTTCAACTGCGATTTTGTCTGAAAGTAAAAAATATGGATTTGACCCATTCTTTTTGCTCGCGGTTATCGAAAACGAGAGTAATTTTGACATAAAAGTTCGCGGTGATGCTGGTGAAATTGGTCTCATGCAGATTTTGCCTGAAACAGCAAAATGGATTTGCGAAATGAACAATTGGAAATGGAAGGGCGAAAAAACTCTTCGTGATCCGGTTCAAAATGTCAAAATCGGTGCGGCTTACCTCAATCTTCTAAGAGGAAAATTTGAGTCTGAAAGCCAGCTCTACATTTCAGCCTATAATATGGGCCCAACAAATGTTTACAGAGCTTTGAGCCATAAGGTGACTCCGAAAGAGTACCACTCCAAGGTTCTTGAGTTTTACATCAGTTACTATAAGCAGATCAAAAAAGAATTTGAAGAGGGTGACGCGACTTGAGCGTATTACTTTTTAAGATACGTAACTCCAAAAATTGCGCGCGATAGAATTTCTTCTGGGACCCAGAGGTTCCCCTTCACACACATGTCTTTTTCTTTGAGGAATTCGGCTTTATAAGCCTCGCAGTTGTCGCCCCATGAATTTCGAATTTGTATCTCGCATCGATTTTTATGCCACCGTCGCCCAATTGCCACTGAGACATGGCGATTTTTTTCGGTATTGGCTGCGTGTTCGTCATCGAAAAAATCTGCAAAATAAGAAATGCTCAGAATATTGTTGTGACGTTCACTCAGTTGTTCGTGAATGGTCGCCATGAGAGTAGCAGTTCGTCCTTCGTGCACATATTTACTGTCTGGAATCGGCAAAGCAAAACGTTCAGGCCGGATGATGTGAGGGCCACAAAGATAATCCGCAAGATTTTTTGCAATTGTGTGGATCGTCGATTTTGTGAAAATTTCAATGAGAGCGTTGCGTGGAATATCCATGAGAATACTATGGGTGGATTCGTATTGAGCCTGAAGGTCTGAATTGAGTGAAGCTCCGTGAGTCGCATCAAAGCGTTTTTTGAGTTCTCTGAGTCCGTTTATTTTTTCTTTAATTCCGACTTTGGGGCCTCGCTCTAAAACTTCTTCTTCAATTGACATTGGGCAGAAGCCAGAGAGCTGAGCTTTTATCATCGCAATTGTAGAGAGGCCACCGTTATCGTAGTTGTTGCTATACGCGAGGGCGATGTATCCGGCGGAGGCACGCGCGCCGTTTAATTCTCTTTGGTAATGATAGGTAATGAGGTCTGCTGCTGCATTCGCATAGCACCAACCAACGTCGCCTTGACGGCGGTTAGGACCCAAGGGGGAACCCAGGTTACTTGTTATACACTCATCCTCAGTTTTGGCATGGAAATCGTCAAAAGCATTCGCCATCACCGCTATAAGAGAGCTTATTAAAAAGATGATAAGACCTTGTTTCATCAAAGATTGAGAGAGCAAATCTCAAGCCAATTTGTTTCGTTTTGGGGCGGCGCCTGGCGGCGAATCTTTTCAGCGATTTGGGCCTTGAAAGTAGGCATTGATCTTAATTTAAAACTAAAGTTAAATAGCAACTCTTAAGAATTTTCATCTCGTTAGGATCAGCTTGAATTCGATTTCATTTTACCAGCGTCATCTCGATCAGGTCAGTAGAAGTTTTGCATTTTGTATTGTCTGTCTCGAAGAGGACTTAAGGTTTTGGGTATCGATTTCTTATTTGATTTGTCGGATTTTAGATACAGTTGAAGATGCGCCTTGGTCTGATCAAAACCTCAAGCTTCACGCTTTTGAAGAGTTTCAAGATTTTATGCGTCTGCCACCGAGTGCGAATCGAGTTTCAGTTTGGGTTCATTCTTTTCCGCGAGAAATTCCTAAGTCTGAACAAGACTTGCTCAATGATGCCTTGCTGATTTTTGAAGATTTTCATGGGCTTGCTCCTGGCGCTCAAAGCAAAATACGTCGTGGCGTTTTGAACATGAGTCGTGGCATGGTTTATTTTTCTAGAAGCGATCGCAGTCGTCTTAAAAATATGGCTGAAGTAAATCAGTACTGTTTTTTTGTTGCAGGAGTCGTCGGTGAAGTATTGACTGATCTTCAGGCCGAGAAACTTCCTTTTTTAAATACTGAAAATATTTATTTGCTCTCCCATCACTTCGGAATTTTTCTTCAAAAAATAAATTTACTCAAAGATCAATTTGGTGATGAAAAAGAAGGGCGCTTTTTGGTTCCGTCTCGTCCTCAGCTGTTGATAAGTCTTGCGCGAAATGCGAAGTATTCGCTCGAGTATATTCAAAGTATTCCGGTACAAGCATCTGGCTATCGTCTTTTTTGTTCTTGGTCCTTTTTTCTTGGAGTCTACTCTTTAGATTGGATTCAGAAATCATGGGCTATGAAAGTCATCGATAAAATTCCAAGAATGTTTACTCAGCAATTGATGGAGAAGATTCAATCTATCATCGATGACAATGCGGCATTAGAGCGTCTCTTCAAAGAAAGGTTTTCGATTGAGGCACTGACTTCTCCACCGGAAAGCCAAACAAATGATTTGCCTTGGTTTCATGATATTTACGAGGGCAATTTGGATACTGGGCACTTAGCTGGCCTTGGCATGCTCTAGATTTTAAGGGCAAGCACTCGAATCGACCATTCCGTTAACAAAGTGAAACATGGGATGACCGCCGATAAAGTGACTCGAGTCCAAGACAGTCCAATTAATTCCATCTGTACTTCTGTAGGCATATTGAGCGCCATAATAATTTGCCCAGACGTTTGGAATTGCGACGTAAGTTCCGGCCGCGGTAATTCCGACAGGACTAACACTATACTTGAGGGCTCCAATTGCCGGCAAAACCATAGCCTGCGATGTCCAATTGATTCCGTCTGTGCTTTTCCACATTTTGCTGTTAGACCAAAAGACAAAGTAAGTGCCGTCAAAAAGAAGGTTGGATAAGTTCGCACCGCCTGTGATCGTCGGAAATGTCATGCCAGTCCAAGAGGCGCCCATATCCGTCGAAACTGCCGATACCATTGTAGATGTTGAGCCATCAGTAGCGGTCGTGAAGCTCACAATAACGAGGCGATTGTTGGCCGTTGCAAATTGCGCGTTTGCGGCCCACGCAGGTAGAAATGAAGCGGGCTGAATCCAAGTCTGAGCTCCGTCAGAACTCAGCGCGAGACCTAAAGCTCCGTCTAGCAATGCAATATAATCGCCGGCTCGCTGAACCGAGAGATGGCCAGAAAATGCGTCGGCAACAGGAGATGGCATGCGATTGTGCCAAGTAACTCCGTGATCAAAAGAGAGTATTCCCTCGTCGGGATAAGGTGATGATGGCCAGTCGAGAAAGAGTGTACCCCTCGCAAAGGCAACTCCGCTTCCCCAGCCACTTGTATTCATCGTTTCCCATGTGGCACCATCTTTTGATCTGCGTAGTGAACCGTTAAAGCCCCAGCCAAAATTGGTATAAAAATAACCGTCTCCGAAATCAAGTCCATGACCCGCGCTTATATTGTGATCGCAATCGATTGAATTGGGATTTCCTGCAGGTCCAAAACAAATTAAAGTTGAGCTATCAGATTGATCGTGAATCCAGGTGCGGCCATCGTCGCACGACATGAGCGTGCGGCCCATATGACCTTGTCCAACGATGACGGACACCATGTGTCCAGTAGGAGATGCAGGGGAGGTGGGGCTCGTCGGTGATGTCGGGATTGTATTCGAAAGCGAGGATGCAGATGTGCTTGCATCGAGGGTCTGAAACTTTCCGCCGACACAATTCACGTAAACAAGTGGCAGAATTGCGACACAAAACAGAGCCATTATTTTAGTGCGCATACCCATTGCTTCCCCGCATTCTCAATTTGATACAACAAAAGCGAAATACTTAAATTACCACATCTTTTTAGGTGCAAATTTCATCCCGCCTCAGGGGGCATAAAATGAAGTTTCGCTCACATTTCCTTAGACATGTAGACATTTTGATCAGTTTTTTTTGTTAAATGAGAGCTTAAGGTTGACTGAAAGTCCAGCGCTCTACACGATATCAGTAATGCATTTTCAAATTGCAAAGTCTTTTTTTGTAATTCTTATTTTTTCGTTCGCTGCCGTCTCGGCAAAAGCAGCGAGCCAAATGATTGGCGTGGGTTCGGACACTCCAGTTTATCCACGTCCGAGTTTAAGATATCGACCTATATTTGACTTGAAAGTAGATCACTCAATTCGTGTTTCTGATAAAATAGTCAAAACCGATGAGCTCAACTATTACAAGGTTCTGTTATTTTATCCAAACGGAAAAAGAGTTATTGGTTATGTACCCGAAACAGCAAACGTCAAAATCAAAACCGACAAAATGGATGATGATGATTTCGAAAATTATTCTGAACTCGCGCTTTCGTCGAGCTCGATCTCAAGCAGCTTAGGTTATTTTCGTGGTTCAAATTATATGGTCACGTTGGGATACCAACATTATATTTCTCCCGGCTTTTATTTGAAATATTATTTTGGGGAATGGTTTTCACCAAATGGAGGCGGAGATCATTTCGGACTCGAAATGGGTAATGATACTTTAGTGAGTCGCCAAATTTCTTTGCTTTACGCGTTTTCTTTTGGACCTATTCTTCCAGCTCAGGATAACGGAATTTTTCTTGCGAGCCAGGCCAACGGAATGAATTATTTATTAAGGGGACTGCTGGGAATTCGACTCAATCAAGGCGGTAGAGTTTCGTTTGGATTAGCGGGAGTTGAAAGTGTTCTGTTTAATAATAACAGTAGTTTTACAACTTTCGGAGGTCAGCTGAGCCTTGAAGTTGGGATCTGAAAGCGGGGGAGAGATTCAGGCAGCGGTCCTCGGTTCGC
>JAYUEB010000380.1:0-1618 GCA_043739525.1 Bdellovibrionales bacterium | reverse complement strand
TGCTGTCTCGCTGCGATCAGTACAATCCCGATCATATAAAGTGGCCAACTAAAATACTTCTGAACGACACAAATAACTAAAATGATAAAGCCCCAGTTAAAAGAGAAATAGCAGAGCTGTCGAAGCAAGCTCACGCTCGACAGCTTTTTCATTTGATCAATATTTTCTCGTGAAGGGAAAAAGGGAATCATAGATTTAAGCTGCCACTGAGGGAAGCGTTGTTTGATTTTCCCACATTTGTTTTGAAGCGGATTGGTATATCTTCTTTCTTTCCCATAGCACATCTGCGCACACACGGACTTCTTTGGATTCAGAAGGTTTTTGCTGACCCTTGAAACAGGCAATCAAGTCACAAACGAAACCTCTTTGCTGAGTGTCCTTTTCAAGACAAGAAAAACCGATATCATAGGCCATTTTATTGACGCCCACATCGTTTCGAGCAGGTGCTACGATTGCATCGACTCCACTCGCTCGAAAGATCTCTGTACCCAATTGGCTGATAACCAAACCAATAGACAAGCCCAATTTAGATTTACGAAAATCAGGCATAACCGTCAAAAACTCCATAGACATAACTGTCTGAACATTTCGATCGCGCAAAAGCTGGAGATATTGAGGCGAGAAGAAATGAAAATATTGAGTGTGAAGATCCGGCATACTATCAAGATGAAAAAAACTATAAAGGTGAACCCCAGCTATTTTATCATTATGCAAAATGGCCGTAACAATCTTTTGTCTCGTAAATTCATCTGAATTCAGCTCATAGCCTGATTTCGCCTCACCGTATATCTCAGACCATAATGAGTGCCAGGCAGTGTATACATCATTTCGAAGTTTATTTTCTTCAGGATAAAATGCACTGTTTGAGCCTAGTATATGATAAGACAATTCGCTATACATCGAACTCTCCTTAAAATTATGAAACTTTTTTAATAACTTGAGATTGACTATTCGACTCAATTTCTTTCAGAAATTGTCGGTAAACAAAGGAAGTTTGCATCAGATTTTCCTCAATAAGGAGCTGTTGTGAATGATCTAACTTATCGATAAAATTGTAATGTCCATCGACGTGTCCTTGATCTTCCTCGACGTGCACCTTCAAATAGCGGCTCGCTTTCTCCGGATGAGCTTTTTTGAGGCGCTCGTAAATTTTCGGACCGAAATCTACGGCGAGGCCTTCTAAATACAAAAAATATCCATAAACCGAAATTGGATTTACATTCTGAATCCAGTAATACTGATTTTGAAAAAGAATCTTAGCGCTTTCAGAAGGGCGAAACTGCTCTAGAGCATAGCCCAGGTTTTTTAAATCTACAGGCAAAATTTTCTCATGATGCTTTTCTTCTCTAGCATGATCGAGAAATTTATGATGAAGATCGTCACGATGATAGTCAAAATGACAAGCGGCCAAACCAATAATTCGCGTTGAAAATGCAGCGTAGTGATAGGTTTGCGCAAGCCACTCGGCGTAGACTCGTGGCTCCTCCCAATTCAAGTCTAGTAAATTAGTCCGCGCCAATTCAGCCTGGCACACCTGTTTGAGATTTTTCATTCAGCTCATCCTTATTATTAATTGTTAACAGATGAGTCTCTTTCGGTGAGAACTTTTTTTTGTTTA
>JAYUEB010000379.1:0-5029 GCA_043739525.1 Bdellovibrionales bacterium | reverse complement strand
TCTCAAACTAAAAATTATCAAACCTCATAGCTGATAGAATACCGATACGGGCAAGCTGCCTCGGTGTCGATCAGTTCGAAACTTAATTTTTCCTAAGTCAGTTAACTTTTACTTATCCCGACCTTCGTGAAGTTATGGAATAAGTGTTTGAGAACATCTCATAAAAAATGTAAATTAAAGTATCTGAACTTGTTTCAGCATCTTGGCGGGGAAGACATTTTAAGGAGGCATCAGTGGAACCAACAGCAGCGGTCGAAAACGTAGCGGCCAATCATCAAACGGGAAATTTTGTAATCGACGCATTCAGTGCGGGCGGCCCAATGATGTTTGTGATCGCAGGAATTGGACTGCTCACGGTATTTCTAGTTCTTGAAAGATTTTTTACATTGCGTGCACTGACGATTGATAAAGCTGATTTCAGCGAACATCTTTTTGCTATGATTCTTCGCGGAGATATTCGTCAAGCGATCACTTACTCAGATAGTCGCCCAACGCCACTCACTGCTACTTTGAAAGCGGGACTTGTACAAGTTTTGAATCATCGCCCAGATGAAGAAGTT
This sequence comes from Bdellovibrionales bacterium, assembly GCA_043739525.1. Classification (GTDB taxonomy): domain Bacteria; phylum Bdellovibrionota; class Bdellovibrionia; order Bdellovibrionales; family JAMPXM01; genus JAYTQQ01. The sequence goes on along the minus strand of JAYUEB010000379.1, from coordinate 4,469 downwards.
CAAGTGGCGATGGATGCAATGGTCTTAAGAGAAACTCCTCGTATCGAAGGTTGGACAGCATTCTTGGCCGTCTTTGGTAACGTTGCGACTCTTTTCGGATTGATCGGTACTATCACAGGTATGATCTCCTCTTTCCGAGGCGTTGCTGCCGCAGGAGCTGCCGAGAAAGCTCAAAAGCTTTCAGAAGGTATTGCCGAAGCTCTTCACTGTACTGCGTTCGGACTGATCGTCGCGGTTATCGCGATTTTAGGTTACGGCTATTTTCAAGTACGTGTGGGTCGAATTATCAATGATATGATCGAAAGTAGCATGAGTTTATTGAATCTCGTTGTTGCTAATCGCGACAAGATGAAAGAGTAAATGGCACAGGTTGAATCGAACGGAAATAGATCGGCAAACGCCGAACTGAATCTCGTACCATTCATCGATTTGATGAGCGTGCTCATTACGTTTCTTTTGATCACAGCAGTGTGGTCTCAAGTTTCAATGATTCAGATCGGCAGTTCTATCTACGGAAAACAGACAACTGCCGATACGCCGCCACCTCCGCCAAAAGCAGATATTCCACTGAGAATTGATGTGAAGAGCACCGGTTTTCGAGTCATCATCGGAAAAGACATCAAGAATATTCCAAAAATTGGTACTGATTACGATTCAAAAAGTCTTTTGGCTGAATTAAAAAAGATCAAAGGTGATTACAACGATAAGACGGATGCTGTAATTACTGTTGATGATGAAGTAAATTATGAATTTTTGATTTTGGGTATGGATATGCTCATTCAAGGTGGGTTTCCATCGATTTCAGTTTCTACTGGAGGAAGTGTCTAATGGCCATTTTTGTTCCAGGGAGACGTGATCACCGAAATCGCCCGCTATCAAAAGGTGCTCGTACAGTTGTAGCGATGTTGTCTATGACTGCACTCGTAGACATGTTCACCGTGCTCGCGGTGTTCTTATTGCAAAATTACCAAACGACCGGCGAGGTTTTAGAAATTAGCGATAAAGTGATACTTCCAAAAGCGAGCGCGGTTAAAGAAATTAAGGCAGCAACTGTTGTGACGGTTTCAAAAACGAATATCCAAGTGAACAAAGAAAACGTTGCGACCTTTCAAAAAGTAAAAGAGCAAGAGGATTGGATGATTCAACCTCTACAGCAAAAATTGCAAGACGCATTTAAAGAACTCGATAACAAACGGCGCATCGTCGGTCTCGGAGCGATTAAGCAGGCTGTTAATAGCGCTAAAGAGAAGAGCGAAAAGCAAGAAAAAGAAGATGATACGCGAGTGACTGTTCAAGCTGATAAATCTATAGATTTCTTAACTCTCAAAAAAGTGATGTACACGGTCACCGAGTCAGGTGCATCTCAAATCAATTTTGCGGTTTTAAAAGAAGAACCTAAAAAGAACTAAAGGCCCGTCCAAAAAAATTAAGCGGGAATCTTTTCTGCTGAATTCTCTTCGGACCCAAATTTTTTCGTATAATCATAAATGATCGATTGAATCTCAGGCTGCAGTTGGTGAAACTTGAGGCCTGCGTTTCCGTTTGGACTCACATAGATGACACTTGCGTGAACTCGGATGGGCGTTGAAAACTCGCCGCTCTTTATAACGACTTGGATCTCTTCGCCCTTAATGAGTGCTAAGGCATCGTTGATTCCGACTCCAGCAACGCTTATGGTAGCAACCTTGAGTAGCATTGGCGCGCCGTCTTCACCGTGTCTGGTAATTTGTGCACTTGCCATGAGTGGAGCACGTGCATTTTCTCGACGACTCATTCCCATTTCATCCATTACGTCGCTAAATTCGTAAATGCTTTTCCAATTTTTGAGGCCAACCGTCCAGAGCTTAATTCGACTGAGATTTTTATTTCCGCGGAGATGGTCGATCATTTCCCGCTGAGTCAGTGGGCCAACGGGTTCGCCACCTAAATCCAAATACCAGACGGCACTCTTAGATTTTTCGTTTTGATTTTGAAGAATTTTTTCGCCAGAAGAGATCCAAACGCTGACGGAGAGCCATTCTCGCTGGCCCTTCCACCAAATATTACACTCAGGAGTTATTTCACCTGAACGAATTTTCTGATGAACCTCATCAGAAACAAAAGGCCCGCTTACCTTTTTATCTTGGCTTGAATAGAGAAACCAAATTCTTCCCACTAGTCTAGATCGGAAGTTTTTACCTCAAACTTGAAGAGGTTTTGGACAAAAAGCCTAGGTCAGACTTTAACGAGAACCTAACTCACGGTGTCCACATTTTCGACACTTTAACTGAATTTTTTTTTGAATCAGATGAAGGCAGTCGACGCCTGTGATAAGCTACCCAAATGAGTAAGCGAAATGCGATCATTCTATCACTGCTAATGCTTATTTTGGTTGTTGAAGTATTGATTATGGCACCCGACGAAATTGGAATTCGCGAGGCAAAAGAAGAGATCCAAGAGAAAGTCAAAATTTCAAAGGAGCTTGGAAGCGGTGCCCAGGTTATGGGTGATTTTCATCTTGTCTTGAGCAAAGGTGAAAAGGGCGAAGGCGAAGTTTGGGGAATTAAGGCAACGCGCTTAGATTCGCTGGCTCCTTGGATTATTGATCAAGTGAGGGTGAAGTTTTTCGCAGCAAGTGGTGCTAGTTATTTAGTGACCGGGGATCAGGGCACAGTCGCCGGCGGTAGCCCGGGTAAATCCAATGTGAACGATGTCCAAGTGAAGGGGCATGTGATCACGCATTCTTCAAACGGATACGTCTTTAAAACTGAACTTGCTAATTATGAATCTGCGGCTCGTAAATTGATTTCTCCGGGACTCGTGAACGTGATTGGTCCTCCCGATGCGAATAATAATTCACTCGTGGTAAATGGCGAAAATATGGAGGCAGATCTTGCCAGCAACGATATCGAAATCAAAAGAAATGTTCATGCCAAAAAGAGTGTGCGTGATAACAAAATTGCGAATATAAGCTCTCAGCGAGCTGTCTTTAGCGGAAAATCGAATGCTGTCAAGTTTCTTGGAAATGTGGTTATTGATGTTGAGACTCTCCGAATCACGGGCCCTGTTGCGACTTTTAACTACAAACCAAACACAGATTTAATCGATACTATGGTGATTAGTGGCGGCAGTCGCGTCACTGATAATGACAAACTCGCAACTTCTGATAAAGTGACAGTTCATTTTGACGACGACCGCTACGTTTTTTCTGGTTCACCGAGAGTTGTTCAAAATGGTGATGAGCTGGTTGGAGATGAAATCAGCTTTCTCAATGGCGGAAAACAAGTGAAGGTTTCCAATGCTCGGGCAAAATTGGATTCGGATGATCTTGAAAAGAGCCGAAAGAAAAAATAAATATGACTTCGATTTTAAACATTCAAAATATCTCGAAAAGCTTCAAGACTCGAACAGTCGTAGACGATGTTTCGTTTTCGATTGAATCGGGACAAATCGTCGGTCTTCTCGGTCCGAACGGCGCGGGTAAAACCACGAGCTTTTATATGGTCGTTGGTCTGGTCAATCCAGATGACGGCGACATTCTTTTGAACGAAAAGTCGATTGTCCACCTGCCTATGTTTCAAAGAGCACGAAATGGCTTGAGCTATTTGCCCCAAGAAGCAAGTGTGTTCAGGCGGCTAACAGTGAAAGAAAACATTATTGTGGCGCTTGAGGCACACGGAATATCGGGATCTGCTAAGCAAGAAAAGTTAGAGAGACTCCTCGAAGATTTTACAGTGACTCATATTCGCGATAGCTACGGTTATGCGCTTTCTGGAGGCGAACGGAGACGTGTTGAAATCGCCCGCAGTCTGGCGGGAGATCCTAAATTTATATTACTAGATGAGCCATTTGCAGGTATTGATCCGATCGCCGTTAATGATATTCAAGAAATTATAAAAAAACTAAAGTCTAGGGGAATTGGCGTCTTGATTACTGATCATAATGTAAGAGAAACCTTGGGAATTTGCGATTTTGCCTACATAATGAAAGATGGAAAGATACAAGTTGCGGGTCTTTCAAATGAAGTTGCCAGCAATCAAATGGCCCGCAAGTTTTATCTGGGAGAAAACTTCAAACTCTAAACAGAGTTAAAAGTTTTTCTAGTGAAGACTGGTTCGTTTTTTGGAGGATTCATGGCCGTCGGAATGAAACAAACATTAAAGCAGACGCAGACGTTGACGATGACGCCTCAGCTGCAGCAGGCAATCAAATTGCTTCAGCTGTCGCAGCTTGAACTCCAACAAGCGGTTCGCAAAGAGATAGAAGAAAATCCTATTCTTGAAGAGAGCCCAGAGGCCCCTGGCGAAGATAGCGCTCAAACTGAAGCTCAAGCGACAACTGAAAACGAAATTGCACGTGATCAAGATCCACAAAAACAAGATGAGTTTGATTGGGAATCCTACGCGGACAGCCAATACAAACCGCCTCCACGTCGGGCCCGGCGGTGAAGTGGATCGAGAAAGGGCCGCTTTGCAGCACCTGGGTGTTGG
>JAYUEB010000378.1:0-15171 GCA_043739525.1 Bdellovibrionales bacterium | reverse complement strand
GATCGATGGAGTTAGAACAATGAGCGATATAATAAAAAAAGGTCATCTCAGCCTAACAGAAAAAGACAAGCTGTGGGTCGATGACGGAATCGATTATGATTGGTTGATTGATAGGCTCGAGGGAGAAAAAAATCTTAAGAATGATAAACGAGCCGCATACGACTTTGTTTTAAGTTCGAAAGGAGAACTCGAAGCTTACGAGAGTTTACATCACATCCGAAATATTTTGAAATCTTGTGATGATGTCGACCTGCCAGAAAATGGGACTTATTATAAAAACCTAACGGAGAAAATTATGGCGCCGATTCATAAAGACGAAGAAAAGAAATCGCGCAAAGAAAAACTGGATGCAATCAAAAAAGTGACTTCGCAATTTGTACAAAAAAATTCACTCATGCTCATCAACATTATTTACTTTGCGATGCGCAGATAGTTTTTTGAAATTGGACATGCGCGCGGGGGAAAGGGCGCGCTTTGACTTAACTTTTACTGAAGCCTTGGCTTCTTTTTTGGCTTTTTTTCTAGCTCTTTTAGCCAATGATCAACCTCTGTTGAAATTTCCCGATCTGAGGGAATAGAACTATCTGGTGCATAAGGCTGAACTTGAGGCGGATCTTCGGTTAACTTAGGTGGTGTCTGCGGAAACTCTCTTTCCATCAAAACATGATCAACTCCCACGTAGCGAATATTTAATTCAGGGTCGAAAAAGTCATCGTGAGACTGAGCCTCTGAACTTAAAAGAGTAATCATATCAGCCTTACTTTGCTTTTTTGCAATGACCATCAAAACAGGGGTGCGTTCCAGTCGGACTTCACCTTTGGCATTTCCATTTGAATCATATCCTTTCGGCGAATAGCTCCGAACTTCATTAAGAGCAATAACGCTACGACCAGTCGACTCAATATATGAAGTCGATGCCTCAAATAATTCGTCCATTATTTCACGAATGACATTCATGGCCGGTCCCATAGTGGGCTCTTCACGAAGGGCATAAACATGATTCTGATAAGCCATTTTCAGCTGCTCAATAACGAGAAGCCACTGATGGGTCGAAAGTTTTTTTGAAATCCAACTACTTGTATCTGGCTTAGGAGATCTTGCTTCGTAAGACATGCGTTGAAAACCATTCAAGCTCTTCAATCGAGAATTCAAAACTTCTGCGGCCCGATCGCCTGGGCCATATATCTCGTCGGCACATAGGTTTGCGCTTAGAGCCACTCGACAAAAAATAAGACAAATGAGAGTAAAAAAGAGATTGCGAATCATATCGATTACATAGAGCAAAAGGTATACCGCTTGGTGTGAAAACTAGTTAGGTTATAGGCGCGTGATCAGCAAAAGGGACAATTTTGGTAAGACTCAGGCTAAAGACTATACAGGGTTCAGGGGCAGGCAGACAGCGACCTGAAAACGGCCGCCTCATTTACTTCTGTGTAAACTCTTTCTTAAGATCCTCTTCCGATTGGATCGTCTTCAAAAACTCAATAAACTTAGGCAAATTCTGATCGAACTTTTTGTACACGGCTTCAAGCTGTGCGGGATCATTATCATAAAGTTTAAATAGCAAAAGTTTTGCATTATTGAGTTCAGCCGTTTCAAAATCTTTTCTAAAAAATGGCGAGATCTGAGGGCGAACATTCTCGGCAAACCTCTTTTGAATCAACTTAAGCCTTTCGACTCGGTCGCCTTCAGCTATTGGAGACGCTGATTTTTCCTTATACCACTTTTCAAGATCTTTCACTTCAGCAGTGATAAATTGCGAAAACAATAAATCATCGTGCATCTCAGTTATAATCTTTTGGACCGTTGGCGAATTTTCGCCTTCGTGCTGCTTGTAAAATTCAATTGCGCCTTTGTTTCCAACAAAATTTGCAAGACGTTCATTAAAATCAGTGGCATCTTTGATAAAAACAGTGGCATGAAAAAGCTCATGAATCAAAGTGTCGACTAGATCATGATCGTTGTACGAAAGCATACTCGATAGAACAGGGTCATAAAACCATCCAAGTGTGCTGTAGGCGCTGACTCCTCTGACATAGACATCATAATTTTTGGCTTTCATTTCCTCAGCTAGCGCGAGAGCTTTATCTTTTTCAAAGTAACCTTTATATGGAAGCTTACCGACAAACGGAAAGCTCCAAAAGTAGTGCTCGAGTTTATTTTTTTCGGCAGCACTTACCACATACGTGACATAGGGACGTCCCAGCTCAACATAACTCGTGTAACTTTTAGTTTTTTTAAGTCCAATTGTCTCTGCATATTTGTGGACCTCAACAGTGAGCTCAAGTTTGCGTTTTTTCTCTGGCTCAAGTTTTGGATCTTCTAAGACTTTTTGGATCGGCTCACGGGACATGAGCAATCCCGTTTGATCATAGGCAGAGCCCATGAGGTAGCCCAGTTGGCAACTCATGAAAAGCGAAGTGGCGATTGCTATGAAAAAATAACGAAGACCTAAAAGAGCCATGAGAAGCCAGCACGTTCTGAAACGTCAAGCGATGGATTGCTTTGTCCGCCAATGAGAGGGGCCGAAGTCCACGCTTCGATTCCCGCTTTGAGCGAAAGATTTTTTGTGATCGTCAGCTTAAATCCAAATCCTGCACTCGGGACAAATCCAGTTGGTTCATTATCAACAGAAGCTGGGTTGCCGTCGATCTGATCGACAAGACGCTTTTTTAATAAAAATGCAGTGCCGCCCTTTAAGTATGGCCGAAATGTCCAATCCGAACTTCCGAGAGTGATGACGAGATCAAGTCCCATTAATTCATAGTAAACACTCGTTGTATGATTCAGAGTTGTGATTCCCTGTGTGGAAATTGGCACGACTTGCGATGAGACACCATTTGTGTAGCTGAGTTCAACAGCAGACATCTCATCAAAAATATAAGATAGAGATCCTGTGAGGGAAGATCCTGAATCATATGCGCCCGGAGCAAAATTAGTTTTCTTAAAGCTTCCTGAGCCACCGATTTCGATAAACTGGGCATGAGAAATAGAAGTGCAGAGGAGACCGAGAATAATTTGAAATAAAAAGCGTTTACTCATCTCAATATGATAGCAAAGTTAGACTCAAGATTCTCTCACCAATTGCCACAGCTTGACGTTTGGACAGTTTAGTTAGTGCCGACATATTGGGGCGCGAAGTGAACGGTGAACTGATAGTCTAAATGAATGAGACCATCGTCTTTTACCATTTCTTGTGGAGGATTCGGAAATTTTGCCGCATCTCGAAATGCTCTCACAGGAGCTAAGTCGAGTGGCTCATTTCCCGAACCCTGATGGAGAATGCCACGAACAAAATTACCATTTTTATCTAACAAAAGTTCAACTTGAGTGACGAATTCTTCTTCTCGAGTGCGACGCTGAGTTTGCTGGTATGTATAAACCGCGGCCTTCACATAATTGATCCAGCGTGGGCGAAAGACCTCTTCCATGCGAGCAAAAAAAGTATAGTAGGTAAAGCGATCGGTATTGAGAGCAGTAAAATTGCTCATGCGAATTTCAGGAGGCAAAGTTTCACCAACGGTCGAGGAGCCTCTTTGTAAGCCATATCCTCCCACTTGCGGAAAAATCAAGGGCTTTGAATCTTCTTGTTTTTGCTGAGGTTCTTTTTCGCTCTCTTTTTCAAATTTTTTAATATCGATGTCGCCGTAAAGTTTAGTTTCTTCAGGCTTAATTTTGCTGAGCTCAGTACCTGAAATTTTTGCGATCTTTTCAGACTTCATTGTTTTTTTAGAAGTTTTTTTCTCTTCAATTTCTCGAGGAGTTGAATTTTTTGTTTGAGAGTTTTCAGCCGTACGATTTTCAGTCATTCCTGAGTTTGCGGCCCTGGTTTCTTCCATCACTGTTTGATCTTCTTTTGAGAAGAAGTGGGCCGGCTTTTTCTCCTTCAGTTTTAACTGTTCTGGAGGAGTCGCTTGTCTGACAAAGCTCTGAGTCGATTTCGTCTTGGGGGTCTGTTTTTGGGGATCGTTTTCAACAAGCTCAACTACGCTTAATTTAGCCGGGGGATGATAGGGGAAAAGATAGCTCGCCGAATACCCAAAAATGAAGTGAAGTAGGACGCTTAGAATGATGCAGTTTCTAAGTATTTGATATGGGCTCATACAGATCAAAGTATAGGTCTCAAATTGAGAATTGTCTACGAATGGCTCAAGTTGTGACGTTTTTAACCCGATAGAGAAGAGTCATGTGTGGGGTCACACGGATTACATATTTCAAGGGGATTAAAATGCAAAAGAACAATGTTATCGAACTTAAGACCAAAAAATCAACAAAGTCCGATTCCAATTCTCAACATGACCCTGCTCCAATCTTAGACATGACCGAGCGTCGAAATGAAATGATTCAGCAAGAACGCAGAAAAGTGAAACGTACGATTCTGTCTGAGTTTATCGGCGCCTGTATTGTGATTCCACAAAGAGGCTTACTGAAAGTTTCTCTCTACGATGTTTCAAATTCGGGTTTGTCATTTGATCTCGAATCAAAATTTGGCCAAATCGCTTCAGGTGAAGAAGTTGCAATGCGAGTTTACCTCAACAAACAAACTTATTTTCCGTTTGTGATCAAGGTAGCGCATGCGAAGGTGATTGATGGTGAAATGTCTTACCGATACGGAACAAGTTTCATTGGTGGCACAATCAACAACGAAGCGCTCACACACTTCGTAAAATTTATCGAGACTGTGAGTGCATCTTTGCGCACCGATCACGGCGATATTATGGTTTCGAACATCGGCAGATAAGCTTAAGCCTCTTTTCTGACGCAAACTTGATACAAAAAATTATTTTTTAGTGGGTTCATTTTGGTCTGTACTTTGGGCCAGCGATGTAATGCAATTGAAGGGCATGCACCCTTTCAAGGAGGAATCGCTTTGACCACCCCAGTTGCACAAAAGAATGGTAATCCCCTTACTCGCAAAGTTGTCATAGATACCAACGTCATCCTATTCGATGCTCTCGCTATTGGTAAATTTAAAGACGCGGATATCATCATTCCGATTTCAGTCATCGAAGAAGTGGATCGTTTCAAACGTGATCTAGGTGAGAACGGTCGTAATGCCCGGCAATTTTCAAGATTCATTGACGTGCTGAGAGCAAAGGGTCCTCTTGCAAGTGGCGTGCAGCTTGATAACTCAACCACAAAAGTTTTCGTAAACGGCGACATGCTCTATGAAGGTATGCCACGCGAACTCGATATCGAAAAAGCGGACAATCGCATTTTGATGACAGCTCTTTCTTTACAAAAGCAATTTCCAAAAATTCATGTTGAGCTCGTAACCAAAGATATCAATCTTCGTATTAAAGCCGACGTCTTTGGTATTGTTGCAAAAGATTACGAACCCGAAAAAGTTTCAACTGAAGAAATGTATACAGGACACGCTGAAGTCGAAGTTGAAAGCGCCGTCATCAATTCTTTCTACGAAAGTAAATTACTTAAGGAATTACCCGTCAAACTTATGGCGAACGAATACGTTGTGATGAAAGAGGCCGGTAATCCTAATCATAGTGCCATTGGCCGATACAGCGAAAAAGATGGCGGAATCGTACCTCTCATTCGCCCGAACGATAGTATTTGGGGGATTCACCCACGTAACGTTGAGCAGAGCTTTGCCATGGATTGCCTTTTAAACGATGAGATTCTGTTTGTATCTCTAGTTGGTAAAGCCGGTACCGGTAAGACACTACTTGCGCTTGCGGCCGGTCTTTACAAAACTCTCGATGAAGGTCGATTCCAACGCTTGCTGGTTTCAAGACCAATTTTCCCAATGGGACGAGATATTGGTTATCTTCCAGGTGATGTTGAGCAAAAGTTAAATCCTTGGATGCAGCCGATTTTTGATAACGTCGAATTTTTGATGGGAGCCGATAAAAAGGCTGCAGGACGCGCTCAGGAGCTCATCAATCAAGGTATGCTCAACATTGAGCCTCTCACCTACATTCGGGGTCGAAGCATTCCAAACCAATATTTGATCGTCGATGAGGCTCAAAACTTAACTCCTCACGAGATTAAAACGATCGTCACAAGAGCTGGTCAGGGAACCAAAGTGGTCCTCACGGGTGATTATTTCCAGATCGATAATCCTTATGTGGATAGCGCAACAAGCGGTCTCACATACTCAGTTGAGCGTTTCAAGGGTCAGAAGATCTCTGCCCATGTCAGTTTAACTAAAGGTGAGCGCTCTGAGCTTGCAGAATTGGCAGCGAATATTCTTTAACGACACTTCTTGGCAATTTTTTCAATCCATTTGCGGAGGTTCGCAAAAACCTCTAAGGTGTGGATCGAATAAATACCAAAAGAGGTGAATATGAGTAATGTCGTTAGCTTTCACTACACGTTGAAAGATGAATCTGGAACTGTCCTTGAGTCTTCTCACGGTGACGAAGCAATGAGCTATCTTGAGGGAGTTGGACAAATCATTCCAGGCCTCGAAAAAGCACTAAAAGGTCTCAAAAAAGGCGATAAAAAATCGGTTTTTGTCGCGGCCAAAGATGGCTACGGCGAATTCGATGAAGAATTAATCGTTGCTGTCCCTCGTGCCCAAATTCCAAAAAAAGACGTGGCAGTTGGCGATCAGTTTCAAGCTGACTCAGCTGAAGGTCATACGCGTACAGTTGTTGTGACAGAAGTGACTGATAAAGAAGTGATCGTTGATGGCAATCATCCATTGTCAGGACAAGATCTTAATTTCGACGTTGAAATTTTAGATGTTCGACCTGCAACAAAAGATGAAATGTCACATGGTCATGCTCACGGTCCCGGTGGACATAATCATTAAGCTTTAGGTTTTCACCGCCAGCACTGGCGGTGAAAATGAGAGGCCTTATTTTTTAGGGCTTAAGAAGATTTCGTCATGTTGAAGCTTGTAAGCTGCAATCCAAGAATAAGTTTCAAAAAACATGTTTCGAGCCGTTTGTTTACAATCAGCATTCGCTCCAGGAACTGCATCTATTGAGAACTTCTCCGTAGTGTCTTTTGCAGCAATGTAAGAATGCATTTCATTTCCCTCGCCAAGATATTGCTCAATACTAAAAGAAACAGCGATATATTGGATGACAGTCGCAACGCGCTCTAATTTATTTTTATCGGTAAAATTACAAAGTGCTTTTTCCATTGCGCCAATTTGTTGGATTGCAATTGGGGCAATATCAAAATTATTGAGCGTCTCTTTGCTTGGATTATGAGTGGCAAAACTGATGTCAGCATAGTCAGACCAAATATTATTTTGCTTTTCACAACACTCAGCCTGAGATTTCACTGTGTAAAGTTTAATTTTTGGGGTCAGAACTAACATATTTTTTGTGCGGTAACTTCTGGTCAGAAAGATCGCGTTTGCTCCTAAATACTGAGTCACCGCTTTTGGAAGAATTTGATAAAAATTTTCGTCCAAACGGTCCCTTGATTTCATGTCTTCGCTAAATAAGAATCCAACGTTTTCTTGAACCATTCCGATATCTTGAATAAAGGTTCCCATCGGGGTTTTCTGAGGGGTAGCAAAAGCGTAAATGATCTCGTGGAAAATGAGAGCAGTACGGTTGGCAAGATCGAGCATATTCCATGCGTTCCGACTAATAAGTATCGAGCGAGTTTCCCGACGCGCTAATTGAATCAAATCCTTTGCTTCAGCTTTCACGTCTTGGCGATGATCATTGAGAGGCATCAAATCAAGGTCGACTAAGCGCCACTGATACAACTCAAGTGTTTTAAGCATGAGTGCGCCGATGACGAAGTCATTTCTCATAACCTCAACTAACTTCTGAGCGACGAGAGCAACTGGAAAAGAAGGATCCTTCGCAAAAGTCACATTTTGTACAATCTCATCCTGCATAGCCTGTGTGTCTGTTACGCTCGGATCAAAATAAGGATCTTTTTCAACTCCAGCCTCAACCAAATCAAAAAGATAAAGCTTACCTTCGACCATGACGCCTTTGCCGCCATTGCCGGAGCCAGGACCCTTGCCGCCTTTGCCACCACCGGCGGAGAAGGCCGAGCTTGAGACCATGAGAAAACTTAAACCTATTAAAATAAGACTTTTCATAAAATTCATTCCTTTCAAAGGAGCAATTTCAATGCCCCTGTAATTGTTTAAAATCACTTATCTACAACGCAATGTGTTGCGTCAATATAGTGATCATGAGGCGCTTTTTCCAGATAGATTTTGTCAAAAAAACACCATTTTAGTGATAAAATAACAACATGAAGGATATCTCCGTGTTCGAAGTCAGCGAATATCGCAAGTTTATCAAGTTCAAGATTGAGCAGGATGGACGGAGAGGCTTGATTTCAAGACTCGCTGAATCCGCCGAATGCCAGCGTTCACATCTTTCAAGAGTGCTAAAGGGCCAACTGCATCTTACCCTTGAGCAAGCATTTCGTATCACGCGATTTTTTCCTCTGTCGGTAGAGGAACAAAAATATTTTATGAAAATGGTGGAATTCGAACGCTCCGGGGATGTCGCATACCGAACAAGCATCAAGGTGGAACTCGCAGATCTCAAGCAACAGTACGAAAATATATCGAACCGAGTTCAACAAAATTCCATAGGCCAACAAGAAAAAGAAAGAATCTATTACGCAAACTGGTTTTGGAGTGCCATTCACATCATTGTCAGCATTCCAAAATATCAGAATATAAAAGCGATCTCACAGAGACTCAATCTCTCCGAAGAAATAGTGACCTCTTGCCTCAGGCAACTCAAAGATTTTGGCTTAGTTCAAAACGAAAAAGATCGCTGGTTCATACTCTCGGGTGGAATTCATCTATCGAAAGATTCGCCACTCAATTCAGTTCAGCATTCCAATTGGCGAGATCGGGCGGTAATCTCAACGCAAAATCCAAAGGAAGATGGCGTGCACTACACGGTAGTGCAATCAGTGAGTCGTGAAGACTATGACTCTTTGAAGCAAGTGATGCTCAAAAGTATCGATGAATTTGTGAAGATCGCGAGTCCCTCACGGGAAGAAGAACTCGTCTGCTTTACCTGCGACTTTTTCAAGGTTTAACCTCCAGCGCCGGCTAAGCACCGTATCATTCTGCAATTGAAATTTCATACCAATGCGCACTTTCTTCGGAACGAAAATCCACTGACCCATGCATTTGAAAATCAGGATCAAAACGATTCACCAGCACATATTGATTGTCGACGTTCAGATCTTTTTCAATATGCCAATCACCTGGGTTCAAACCAAATTTGTAAAGCTCTTCAATTAAGTTATTTTTCATAGATTGCCCTCCTGCCCATCGCAAGTAGCAAGGCAGGCACCAGGCCCAACACGAACGAAAGCTCTCGATTCATCTTGCTGTGTCCGAAAACCGGAGATATAAACGGGGTATGGAAAAAAAATACTTAAGCAAACTCCTGGTATTTGAAGTTCTGATCATCGTTGCCGTACCCTTTATCTTCAAATGGATCGAACCTAAAAAAGTCGCTGCACTTTTTGCGGGAGCTTTGTTTGTGGCACTTGGGATCAGCGTACTTTTCGGAAGTCTCAAATACGAAAATTTAAGAAAAACATTTTTCACAATAGCAGGGGGAATCCATCTCTTTGTGGTTTCGGTTCCGATGTTAGCTGCGAGAATTTTTTATTTCGATAGAGACTTTGATCAGATTCAGATCATGGGCTTAGGTGCCCCGCAATTTCATAAATACTCAGAGTACGTTTATATGGCATTACTCTTAGCCACCGCTTATCAGTGGTTCAAACACTTGAGGGAAACAAAAAAAGCCACGTAAGTGGCTTTTTTCAAGGAACAGAGCCACGTAAGTAGCTTTTTCGACATCTCAATTAAAAAATTGAAATCTACTCGAGTGAAAATGGCTTAGGAGAAATCGCTTCTGGGCGTTCGAAAACGTCATGAGCGGCTCCGCCATTTGGAAGTAAGCACAAGTTGCGAGCTTTTTTAATAGCTCCAGCAACCTGTTTTTGTTGAGCTAAGCTCAATTTGCTGATGCGAGCAGGAGTGATCTTGCCGCCTTCGCTGACGAAACGAGAAAGAGTTTGAGCGTCTTTGTAATCAAAGAGGTAATCGCCTGAAAACTCGGGACGGTACTTAGAGCGTACGTTTTTACGCATTTTGGATCCTTTCAAACATAAAGCAAAAATAAAGCTAGAAGGGCCGGACAGTACTATACTTTTCTGTTGCCAACAAGAGTCTTTTTACCTATAACTTCGGATTCAGATTCAAAGGGAGGTCCTAATGGGACGCTGTGAGTTAACAGGTAAGGGTCCGGTCGTTAAAAATCTAGTGAGCCACTCGAACATCAAAACGAAGTCGACTGCGGCTTCAAATGTTCAAAGAAAAAGACTCTTTAGCCGAGTTCTCAACCAATTGGTTTCTTTGAAAGTTGCGACTAGCGCTATTAAAGATATGGAGCATATGGGCGGATTCGACCAATATATTTTGGGTCTTGATCCAAAGAAGATGTCTCCACGAGCAACTGCTGTGAAGAAAAATATTCGTCTTAAAATGAAAAAGAAAGCTTAAGGTCAAAATGAAACTTAAAATCCGCAAAGGCGCTAGCGTAAAAGTGATTACAGGCTCTGATAAAGGCAAACAAGGCACTGTCTTGGATGTTGATACTCAAGCAATGAGAGTGAAAGTAGAGGGCGTTAAAATCCTCACAAAGCACACAAAAGAGCATGGTATTAAAAAGGCTGAAGGCTATATCCACTATTCAAATGTGGCTTTAGTTGAAGCTGCGGCTAAGAAGAAGACTTCTGCTAAAAAAGCAACTAAGTCTAAAACAGCTTAGTTACCCCCCTCATTTTTTAGGGCAATCATTTAAAATGCAATCCGAAACCCAAATTGAGAGATTTGGGTTTTTTTGTGTGATTTTTTGGTGTTAGAATGGATTCTTGAAGGTGGGGATTTTATGAAAATTGCTTTGTTTGTATTTTTATTCGCACAAGTGGCGTTTGCAAAAGACCAAGTCGCTAAAGAATTTATTCTCTGCAAAAATTCCGAAGAAGTTCGAAGCCTTTCTATTCTCACAAGCGAAGAAAAAGGCTGTGTTGCCCACTATTCGAAAAAAGGTAAAGACGAAATCATTGCTCAGGCTAAAACTCCCGAACTTTGCCATGACCGAGTGAAACAGCTCCAAGGAATTTTGAAATCAGCTAATTATAATTGCCGGTCGGTTGTAAAAGCTCAGGTGATAACAAGCTCTGAGGTCATTCAGTAGTGAAACGCATTTGTAGCGAGACCTTAGGGGTAGCCGCTTGCCAAATGAGATCTACTGATGAGATTGATCAAAATCAAAACCAAATAAATCAGTTCTTAAAACATTTCGAGAGTGATCAAGTCGATTTAGTCAGCTTTCCAGAGAACTGTCTTTATTTCCGAATCGACAAATCAAAAAAGTTTGACGGATTTTCAAAAGACGACGCCTATTTCTCTGAACTGGGAAATTGGGCAAAGAAATATCAAACCCATATTCATTTAGGTTCTGTTCCACTTAAGGGCAAAAATTCGAAACTTTTAAATGCGACGATCTGGATTGATCGCGATGGAAAAATTAACTTTCCTTATTCTAAAATTCATCTTTTTGACGTCGACGTTGTTGGAGAAGCACCTATTCGTGAATCCGACTTTTTTGAATATGGGTCTGAGACGAGCATCGTGGCAATCGACCAATGGAAGATTGGTCTCAGCATTTGCTATGACTTAAGATTTTCAGAGCTCTATTTGCGTTATGCCAAGGCAGAAGTCGATCTTATTTTGGTGCCCTCAGCCTTTTTGGTTCCGACAGGACAGGCCCATTGGCATACTTTGTTGCGAGCGCGTGCAATTGAAGCTCAGGCTTACGTTGTCGCGGCGGCACAAGGTGGAGAACATAGTTCTAAAACGAATGAAAAGCGTTATACTTATGGGCATTCGCTGATTATTGATCCTTGGGGGCAAATCCTTTCTGAGGGCGCAGATCAGTCTTTTGTTGTTCAGGAGTTAACTAAGAAGTCTATCGAGAAGGTGAGAAAGCAAATCCCTATGAAAAACCATCGAAGACTTGAGAGGTAGGAGCCGTGAAAAGAATTTTATGTGTAATGAGTTTTGCAATTTCGAGCCTTGCGTTTGCAGAAGAGGAAGTAACACCTGTTGAGCGTGAACCCGCTTTTGCTCAGGTGCAGGCTCATGCAACAACTGAAAAAGCTCAGCTCAGACAATATCCGGGAGGTCGCGATGAACAAGATCTCAAAGTTCAATCGAGCCTTCCTCAGCCTCCAAAAAATATTGATGGATCAGCTGTTGGTGAAATGACTGTCCCTGACGATCACGACTAAAAAGGAAATTTATGGAAAACCCAACTCCAATCACCACCCATGACGACATCAAAAGAGAGACAATGGACGTTGACGTTTTGATCGTCGGCGGCGGTAGTGCCGGCCTGTCCGCAGCTCTTAAGCTCTCGCAGATGATCGAAGCACATAATTTAGCTGTGAGCGAAGGACGCCTCAAAGCTGAGCCCATTAGCGAGCAGATGATTGCAGTCATTGAAAAAGCATCTGAAGTTGGAGCACATTCTCTTTCAGGCGCTGTGATGAATCCAGTTTCTCTGAGAGAATTGGTTCCGAATTACCGTGAACTCGAATGCCCAATCGAAGCCGTTTGCGATGAAGATTCAGTGCACTATTTAGGGACTGACTTTAACTTTAAACTTCCGATTACTCCGCCACCATTTAAAAATGAAGGTAATTACCTCATTTCGGTTTCAAAATTTAATCGTTGGCTCGGAAAACTCTGCGAACAACGCGGGATTAATATTTTTTCAGGCTTTGCTGCCGTTGAAGCTCTCTATGAAGGAGACAAAGTTGTCGGCGTTCGCACAGGTGATAAGGGCCTTGATAAAAATTCGCAACCAAAACCAAATTTCGAACCCGGTCTCTTGTTAAAATCAAAGCTCACGATCTTTGCAGAGGGAACCCGCGGGTCGCTCTTCAAACATGTCGCAAAAAAATTAGGTCTTCGTGAAGGTAAAAATCCAGAAGTTTTTGAAGAAGGCGTCAAAGAAGTCATTCAGTGCCGCCCTGGAAGCGTCGTTCCCGGTCAAGTGATTCACACGCTCGGCTTTCCACTTTCAAAAAGCATTGGCGGAACATTTATCTACACTTATCCAAATGACCAAATTGTCATTGGACTAGTTGGATTTATGGATACCGAAGACCCACTTTTTGATCCACATCGCGAACTTCAAAAATTGAAAACTCATCCATTCATCTACAAAATGATCGAAGGCGGAAAAGTGATCGCCTACGGCGGAAAAACTTTACCAGCTGGTGGATTTTACTCAATGCCAAAACTCTACGCCGATGGCTGTTTAGTTGTTGGCGATAGCGCGAGCATGGTCGATGTGCAAAAGCTCAAAGGAATACATCTCGCAATGAAATCTGGGATGCTTGCTGCCGAAACCGCAATGACCGCGATACTCAAAAATGACTTTTCACAAAATTGTCTTAAGGATTACGAAGAAAAAATCAGACACAGTTACGTGCATTCTGATTTGTACCGCGTTCGTAATTTTCACCAAACACTGAGCCAAGGCTTTTTGGTGGGGATGCCTCAGATTGCCTTACAGGAAATGACGGGCGGTCGTGGATTGATCGACCACATGCCAGCTCACATTGATTACACGACAACAAAGCCAGTCGTTGATGTTTGGGGTTCGGGCGCAAAAGAAGACGAAGCTAACAAGCTCCCAAAAGCTGACGGAATTTTGTTCTTTGATAAACTCAGCAGTGTTTATCTCACTGGAACCATGCACGACGAAAATTCACCCAATCATTTGCACGTTGCGAATACCGATATCTGCCGCGATATCTGTCATCCGCAGTACAATTCTCCTTGCAATCATTTTTGCCCAGCAGCGGTTTATGAAATGGTGGATGATGGAGCTCATAAGAAGAAGCTTCAGATTAATTACACCAATTGCATTCATTGCAAGAGCTGCGACATTAAATGTCCAATGGATAATATTGACTGGACAGCGCCTGAAGGTGGTGGCGGGCCTCAGTATCAATTGACTTAGGAATTTCGGGCAGCCGCAGCAGTTCGCAGTCTGCCTGTCTCAGCGTCGGTTATCAGGTATCAGTTTGCCTGATCCTGATGCCTGAATTAAAATCCTTTACCGTACGAGAGAGTCGCCATAATAGTCGTTTTCTTATATGTGTAAGCATCAAGATTTGAATTGTTGAGGTTGTAACTCGCGTTGAGTCCACCTGTCAGAGTCTCGCTCAATTTTTTACTGAAGCCAGCGGCAAGAGTATAGCTGTTATCCAATCTTGCATTCGTATTGGCAGAATAATTAAGAAGAAAGTACGAGAATTTCGAATTAAACATCGTGTCCCAATAAAACTTAGTTGTATAACCCGCGCCTAAGTCAAAGCGGTCGAAAATAAAGTTTTTACCAAAGGCGCTGTTGTGCGAAAACGAAGCTTCAGCAGAAAAGATTTTTGTTTTTTCTTTATTGAGAAAAAAGAGATTTGAATCTGCTAATTTCAAATTAAAGGCAGACTCATTATCGTCACCAGTTGATGCGTCTAAATTCGAGTTATCCTGTCGCATTTCGACGTTGTAGTTCGCAAACCAATTTTCATCCATGATAAACGTCGCAAGTCCCTTTAGTATAATTGAGCTCTGAATTACTTTTTCAGTGTCGTTATCAATGCTCATTGAGAGAGATTCGTAGCCGGGAACGACGTCCAATTTATAAGCCTTCCCAAGAAAGAGTCCTTTAAACGTATATGGGGCCGTGAGGTCGATCAAGAATGGATCCGTGTTATGCAAAGTTTGGTTAAATTTAAGAGATGAGTCAGTCGTGTAGATATTTGTGATATCAATTTGCGCCGCGAATTCATGATCAGCTTCATAAATCGGGCGATACTTTACGCTACCCGTAGTGAGAATTCTTTCACCGGCCGCATTTGTTGGAGTATTTTGGAGAGCCGAATCCGATGTGTAAGTGACGTTTGAGTCATTGATAATTCCGAATGTGCCGCTCAAATACCACTTTTTTGCACGTTCTGCTTCGAACTGCTGAACGCGTAAGATTTGCTCGATATATTGTTCGGCACGTTCATCAAGTTTTGGATCCTTCGAGTTATCGAGTACGGCCTGAAAGGCCTCTTGCGCTTCTTTGTAGTGAACTTGCTCAAAGTAACCTACAGCAATATAAAAGCGAG
>JAYUEB010000377.1:0-5035 GCA_043739525.1 Bdellovibrionales bacterium | reverse complement strand
TCCATGATGGGCATCTGAATATCCATTAAGATGACATCAAACTCTTGCGCTAAAGCCATAGCCAAGCCTTCTGCCCCATTGTTAGCGACTGAAATAATGGATCCCGTTTTCTCAAGTAGCTTCTGAATGAGAAATTGGTTATCCGGAGAATCTTCTACCAATAAAATTCTAAGGCCTTCTAATTTGAGGTGAGTTGAATCTTCAGAATTTATTTTTGGTTCTATTCTCACAGTTTTGATTGGAATAAACTTCACTTTGTCGGGTATGATCACCGGAATACTGACGTCAAAGGTGCTGCCTTTGCCAATTGCACTTTCGACAAGTCTGAAGTCTCCGCCTAAAGCTTGGCTCAGTTTTTTTGTCAATACAAGGCCGAGGCCTGTTCCGCCAAATTTTCGAGTCGTAGATGAGTCTGCTTGTGAGAAAGCCTGAAAGAGTGAAGAGCTCTGTTCTTCTGAAATCCCTCGTCCTGTATCTATCACTCGAAACTCGAGACGATTCGTGCTGTAGCTCACCTTGAGTTCAACTTGACCCTTTTCAGTGAACTTTATCGCATTGCCAACGACGTTGCTGAGAATTTGGCGCATTCTTGTCGGATCCGAATTAATAAATTCAGGGAGAGGCATTTCTGAATTAAATTCAAAATTGATTCCGTTTTCGCGAGCCTTCATGCCTGCAAGTGATGCAAAGTCAGCTAAAAATTCAACAAGGGCAAATTCTATAATCTCGATTGTCATTTTTCCGGCTTCGACTTTTGTAAGATCTAAAATGTCGTCGACAATTCGCAAAAGGTGGTGAGAGTTGCGATCAATGATAGACAAAAAATGTGTGACTTCTAAATCTTTCTGTAGCGTTGATTCTTTTAGTAATCCCACAAATCCAAGAATCGCGCCTAGCGGAGTACGAATTTCATGCGACATATTTGCTAGAAATGCTGACTTCGCTTGGCTCGCTCTTTCTGCTTCAAGCTTGCTCGCTTGAATATAAGATGTTTGTTCTTTCTGTCTTCGATTTTCGAGCTCGGTGTAACGAACTGCTGCTTTCGATATTCCGAGATCGATAAATTCGTGAATAATTCTTCGGCTCTCAAAATCCGTATGACCCTTCACATCGACGTGTTCAATTATGACAGAGCGAAGAATATGGTATTCAGCAATCACTTGATCAAGAGAGTACTCGGGTTGGTTTGAGCGATCTTCTGCATGCTCACAAGCCACCTGAGCATTGTTCTTTTTTTCGGACTTAGGATCTTCACTGGCAAGAGTTTCAACTAACTGATCTAAAAATTGGGGCATAGAATCTCTTAAGGCAAGTCGCGACTGAGCTCTGGCGGCCTCGACTTTTTGGCGTGATAGATCTTCCCAGTTTTTAAGGATTTCAAATTTGCGGGATTCGAGATCGGCAGCGATCTCTAGCCGTATTGGGACATTCATTTTTTCTCCGAATTTAATCTTTAGCCGTTACATAACAGCAACTCCTGTGCCGTATTCTATTTCACACAGAGCTTTTGATCGCCTGTTTTGGGGCAATTTTTAGATTTATCCGGAAATATTTGGCAGAATGCCTCGATTTACTTAGCCTCAAGACCCATCGCATCCTGATACTTTTCTACGATTTCGTCGTACGTTGCCCGAATGCTTTCATCTGCTGGCAGGGGAGCTTGGCCTGAGGTAGCCTGATCTTTAAGTGATTGTTTCGCCGCAGCTGAAACTGCGGGATTAAAATCGCTATAGTATCTTTTGATAAGGAGCGTGTCCTCATCGAATATAAGCATTTTCATGACAGGTGCTGCGTAGGGAGCTTTATATAAAACATAGCCATTCTTATCCCTTGTGACTTGAACTCCGTTAAAATCGACTGTCACTGCGACGGAGCCCTCTCCTAAACAGTCGACTGCGACCGGAATATCTCGGTGTTGGGAAATAATGTTTCCCAATGCAATGATTGAAATGGCTCCGACGTATTGATCTTTTCGGATCGGACCACTGGTAAAGGGGAGATGATTGTAAGGGTAAGGTAGTTGAACTCCCGCCGCGATTGCTGCTTCGATGTCGAGGGCGACTTGTGCAAGTGCCGAATGAAATAGGTAAACATCAGGTGCGAGTAAATCCATTTGCGTTTTGATATCATCTGCTTTGAATGCATCAAACCAGTCTAAAGTTTTTTGCGCGATTGTCTGTTGCAAATAGCTTGTGCACGAATGGTTTTTATCCAATGCTTGAAGATCAAACTTTGTGTTGTCTTGTGCGTGGCTTGCGACACTGATCATGGTGACTCCTAATAATCCTAAGCTCCATTTTTTAATATCTAACATCTTATGCCCCCTTTTTATCTGTGAGTCCGTAGTTTATTAATTTATAGGTGACTGTAATTGTCCTAGGACAAGTCGAGCCTAAAATCTTCGATGCAAGAGGTTCGGGACCAAGGTCCCTAATGATTTTAACTAAAGCCGCCCAAGGCGAATGGGGAATGTTCGGAACTGCATTTGGTAAAGAAGAATTCGTAGTACTAGCTGTAAAAACTTAAAATTGTTTTACCATGGCCAGGAACCCCTCGCCAGTGACGTAATTGACCTTTGTTCCGTTACTGACGGTACTCATGGTTGCCGTCTGGCCTTTTGTTGCTCGACCGAAAATGCGCACGCCAAATCCATTGCTCATTAAGAAATCGACCCCCGCCTTTGCGTAAGTTCCCGATGTAATGATCGTGTCTGAAGACTTTTGCGCCGCTGAGCCAGCACCGCCTGTTGAATGGGCGAAATCGTATGTGATGCTCCAACTTTCTAGAAAGGCTCCGCCTTCACCATAGATATGCATAAAATCACTATTGACGAATCGAACCTGTACACCAAGATCACCCGAACTTATCTGTTGGCTGACGGCCACATTTTGTGCCGAATAGGTATTGTTGTTTGCGTCCGTGTATTTGTAGTTCAGTGTGCCCTTGATACTGCCAGAGTAGATGGAAAGTGAAATGAGAAATGGACCTATGATTGAAAGATCTCCGCCAGTTCCGAATTTATATCCCGAGTCGTAGGCGAGATCTGCGTTTGTTGGTGAGCTTGGCGAAAGTGTCCCTGTCCCAACTCCGGCCCATGCGGTGGAGCCTTTTCCTAATTTGAAATTAAAGTTTTTTGCCGAGGAGCTTGAGTTGTCGGCGGCGTGGAGTTGTATTGAGGAACACAAAGCGAGTATCAGGATGATGTATTTCATCTCTTAAATTTACTAGAGGAAGACCTGCGGCTCAACCTGGGTTTTAAAAACCAGTCTAAGGATAGTTTATGGTTTAAGAAACGGATATTTAAAAGACGGTACTTGGCTATAGTCCAACAAACCTCTAAGAGACATAAACTAAATATTTGGAATAGATGAAATTAATTGAAAACCTGAGCTGAGAGAAATCCTCCGCAGGGAAACTGATATTTAGTTTATGTGAATCATGACATCAATAGGTCGCGAGATAATTCAGTCCTCCTTCAATAGCCGCAATCTGCGCATCAATACAAATTTGACCAGTGACCTTTGGACTGTCGGGATAAACCTCGGTCGTCGTATTAAACTCAGAGTTAAAAGCACCGGTGCACAAGAAAAGCTTTTTGAGCGGATAATTAATGACCCCATCTTGCTCAATCTTAACCCCAATAATTTCGCCATCATTGGGTGGTGCAATATGAGTGACTTTTCGAACAGCATCAACAACCGCTTTTTGAAAATCTTTCTGGGGATTTTCAGTGTCGCCGACAACATAAAATCCATCAGGAATCGGAGAAAATTCATGAACGACATCATCTCTCTGTTCAAGAGCCGGTCGAAACACTGTGTTGTCAGTGTCCGTCGTCTCATGCAAATCAAAGTGTGCGAATGGCTTTACATCCGACATAGTATTCAAAAAATGCCGGCACTCTTCTGCAGGACTGTCTTTGTAAAATGAACGATTAGGATCAATTGCCTTCGCATTCCAGCGATTTATTGTTTCGTAGGCCCATGGACTGATGCAGGGGGCGCAGACAAAATTAAAAGTATTTTCGTATTTGGCGGCAGCTTTTTCGAAAAAGCCTAAGGCTCCGTGAACACCACTTGTCTCGTAACCGTGAACTCCGCCAGTGATCAAAACTGTTTTTTTGGATTTATTGAAGTTTTGGGATTTGATAAAATAGAGCGGGTAGCGCTCAGGATTTTGCAAAAGAGCACCGTATTGTTTAATCTCAAAGTCTGACTTCAAATTCAGAGTTTTAGTAACGACTTCGTCCAGATAAGAACGTTTGATTTTTTGTTCTTGGTACCATTTGTCCTTTTCAGACTGTTGCCACTTCATGAGATTTTCCTAGCCAATTAGAATGAATATGAGTCCCTTCCTATGTATTTAGAATTTCAGCCTGGTTAATGCAAGCCGTAGGACGCAGCTCCTAGTGCGGATTTTTGAGTTCAGAAAAGAAGTCGCGAATGTCTTGCGTGAGCAGTTCGGGCTCTTCTAATGCAGCAAAGTGGCCTCCTCTTGGCATTTTTGTGAATCTTCGCACGTCGAAAAATCTTTCGGCCCACTCTCTTGGTAATTTGTCTCTAGATAAATCTTTTGGAAAAATCGCGAAGGCTGTCGGAACCCTTCCTGCAAATGAACTTAGAATACCCGCCTTAATCATGCTGAGGCTAGGGCCCGCCATGACATCGTGATAAAGCATAAAGGACGATCCTATCGTTTGCGTTACCCAGTAGATCATAATGTTAGTCAGAAGTTCATCTTTTGAGAATTTTTTCCCGACATCGCCGTCGCAATCACTCCACTGAGTAAACATTTTAACAATCCACGCGGCAAGACCTGCAGGCGAATCATTGAGACCTTGAGCGAGACTGAATGGCCAATGGCCCTGAATCATTCCGTAGGCGCCGTAATCAGTTTGCCACTTGTTCATGAACTCCAAGTAGTTTGTTTCAGCATGGGTAGGATTTTTTGGCTTTGAAAACGCGTGGATGAAAGGGACGTCAGTTAAATGAATTCCGATGAGGTGCTTTGAGTAGCTTCTCGACATTTGATCGGT
>JAYUEB010000376.1:0-5038 GCA_043739525.1 Bdellovibrionales bacterium | reverse complement strand
TTGGCAACCTGTACGCTGAGGCTAAGATGTCGTCTCACATTGATTTTCAATCGAAAGAAAACCAACTTCTTCTAAATCCTAAGCTTGATCAAGAAGCTCATAGCTTTTTTAATGGCGCGTGGAACTTTGCCGAGCCCAAACTGAAATCTCATATCGCGATGGCGACCAGTGGAACGACTGATAAATTTGGAAAGCTTGTACTTTTAAGTAAAATGGCATTTTTGAATTCGGCCGATTCCGTGAATGGCCATCTTGAGTCGAACGCTCGAGATACATGGCTTAAAGCACTTCCGGATTTTCACGTTGGAGGTTTGAGTATTTTAGCTCGCGCCTTTCTATCAGGAGCCAAGGTAGTAGAATATCAGGATCCAAAATGGAATCCGCTGGCCTTCTATAAAGCGCTTGAGTCTTCGCAAGCGACGCTCATCTCGTTAGTTCCGACTCAAATCTTTGACTTACTCAATAGTAATTTAAAAGCACCTGCCCATGTGAGAGCTGTACTCATTGGTGGAGCTGCTTTAAGTGATAGCGTTTACTTGCGCGCAAAAGAATTTGGCTGGCATCTCCTGCCGAGTTACGGCATGACGGAGACCTGCTCGATGGTGGCTTGTGCGAAACTTGGTGAACAAAACAATCCTCTGCCAAAGACTTTGTCTCACGCAAAAATAAAGTTAAATGAGTCTGAGCAAATTGAAATTTCATCTGATTCCCTCTTAACTGCATATGTATTAAAAAGCTTAGATGCTTACGAGTTAGTAGATCCAAAATATCAAGACAAAAACCAAAGGCTCTGGTTTTGCTCAGAAGATAGTGCCGAGATCAATGATCAGGGCATCCGTATTTTGGGACGAGGTACTGATTTTATAAAGGTTGGTGGAGAAGGCGTTTCGTTGTTGAAACTTGAAAGTGTTTTAAGCCAGGTCAGCCTTGAAAGCAAAATGGGTCTAATTGATTTGACTCTTTTGGCCGTTCCAGACGAGCGCTTGGGATATCGAGTGGACTTACTCAGTACGGCTCAAAGCCTCTCTGAGACCCAAGATTTGGTGAATTCGTTTAACGAAAAGGTCATGGGTTTTGAGAAAATCCGAAAGATTCATTTGGTAAAGCAAATTCCGCGGACAGATCTAGGGAAACTGAAGAAACAAGAGGCTTTAGCCCTTATCCACGCCTCTTTGAGATGACTTCAATCTTGACTTCATGAGGCATCAAGTTGATATCTTTAGGCCTTAAACAGGGATGAAAATGATCAAAATCTATGATCCACAAGACTTTCCGAGCTATCTTCCGAAGCTCAATCATCTCTACGACGATTTATTTTCAAATGGTAAAGGCTTTCGTTCGAAGCTCGTCAAGATTGTGGCCTCTCGCCTTGAGTTGAAAGAAGGACCGACGAGCCTACTTTCGCAGACGATTGAATTCATTCACAATGCGTCTCTCTTGCATGACGATTTAATTGATCGCTCGGCCTTGAGACGAAATAAAACGACAGCGTGGCTTAAGTATACGCCCGAGTATGCAGTTTTGGCGGGTGACTACTTACTGGCTCGAGTGATGGTGAATCTTTCAAAATTTGGAAACCTCAAACTGATTCAGTTTACTGCCGAAATGATTTCAGATTTACTTGAAGGTGAGTGGATTCAAGATTCGCTTGTTCGGGATTTTGACATTAAACTCACGCAACTTGATAGGGTACACAATCTCAAGACGGGTTCTCTTTTTAAGTGGTGCCTTCAGGCGCCCTTTTTAGCGGCCGAAATTTACGATTCTGAAGTTCATGAGCTTGTAAAAGAGATGGGGTCAATTCTAGGTTTACTTTTTCAAAGAAGCGATGATCTTCTTGATTTTGATATTCGTAATTACGAAGCTAAGATCATTCTTGGCGATTTGAAATCCGGATATCTCAACTCATTTTCTGTATTTCTCTTAAGTAAGACTTCTGAAGAAATAAAATCTCAATTTGTGAAGTCGCAAAGCTTAGAAGAACTAAAACGTATTGTCGGCGAAAAATATTTTGATGAGAGACTTCTTGAGTTTGACCAAGTGAATACAAAACTAATTGATTTATATATTCATCTCAATGAACGTTTAAAAAATTTGTTGAAGGGAGATCGGTCCAAGTTGAGCGAAGATCTCTTGCCTTTGGCAAAGGCTCTGTACTGGCGAAAAGCAAAACCATGACAGATCTCGCCGCTCCGGAATCACACTTTAAGACATTTTCGCATTCAGATCCGCAATTTGATTCCTATCTTAGAGGCACTTTCTCTAACGATCTCATGGCCATCCCAGTTCGGACCCTGAATGTACGCTCACTAAAAGAAGAAGTGACCTTTGAAGTCGTATCTAAAAAGGATATTGATCGACCTTCAATCTTGATTGTTTTATTGAAATTACTGCGCCCGCAGACACTGACATTATCTGTGGGTACAATGATAGTGTCGTTCGTGGCTGCCCTTAGACTCAAATTGCCGCTCGATTTCAATATTTCTGTTCTAACTATTTTGGCGGTTCTATTTTTTCATGCGGCGATTAATTTGCTCAATGATTTCTATGACCACATGAAAGGTCACGATCGAGTGAATCCACAAGGTGGAAGTCGCGCGATTCAACGAGCCTGGATTTCAGCACACATAGTGCAGAAGCTGGGCTTTGGTTTTTTGATTCTTTCGCTTTTGCTCGGAATTCCGGTGCTCACTTTACATTCGGGTGTTGTGATTGCCTTAGCTCTTGTGAGTGCTCTTGCGGGGCTTGAGTTTTCAACCCATAGGCTTGGGCTTAAGAATCTTGGATTAGGTGAGTACCTCGTCTTTTTTCTTACGGGCCCGTTTTTGACTTGTGGATTTGTCTGGGCGACCAGCGGTTTGTTTATACCTCAAATGGTTTTATTGGGATTTGTTTTTGGATTTACGACTTTATTTTTTTACCACGTTTCAAATATTGAAAATATTTTGGTAGATGCTCTTGCTGGTCGTAGAACTTGGGCTGTCTTCATCGGAATCGATCGAGCTAAAAAACTTTTGTGGATGTTAGCGAGCTTCATGACTATAAGTTATTTTGCATTTGCTTGGGTTTATTCGGTTCCTGATCGACAGCTTGTTACACCTGAGCAACTACACAGACTCATGATTTTTTCTGCAATGTACTTAGTCATTGCAATTAATCTTGTGCTCATTTGTATTCGCACGGGAAACTTGCATTCTCCTTTGTCGAGTGAGCTTGAAAGTATTCGCCATAGAAGCCTTCGCCTTCACTGGCTCATATTTATTTGTATGATCATAGCGATGACATGAAAATTTATTTTCATGACCAAGTTCCAGATCGAATAAAACAGCTCGCAACTCAGAACCACTGGATTCTGCAAGAAGACTTATCGAAACCTCCAGACGAGGGATTCCTACTCTTGCAGGATGAGCAGGCTCGACTTTCGATTCGTGATTTAAGTGAACCCGCTTGGAACCCACTATGTATCGATTTTCTTGAGCCTCAGTTTTTACTTAGACTCAAAAAAGTTGAGCATGAAACTCAACTCATCAAACGAGCGATCGGCTTTAAACCTCAAGACGATATTTTAATTTGGGATGCGACAGCTGGACTCGGGCGCGACGCGATTGTGATGATTCAGTTGGGGTATAAAGTAGTTGCTACTGAGAGATCCTTGATTCTTTTTGAACTTCTCTTCGATGCTGTTTCGCGCGCAAGCGAATCTGAAGAGTTTCGAGAGAGTCTTAAGCGGCTCAAACTCATTTATGGTGATTCAAGAGCTTTGTTGTCGAATCTAAAGGGAGATGAGAAGCCAGATGTCATCTATCTTGATCCCATGTATCCTGCGACTAAAAAGTCTGCGCAGCCTAAAAAGGAAATGCAAATTTTGAGGAGGCTTCTAGGGCCTGACGATAATTTACAAGAGTTAATTGAAGTTGCACGAAGCATTGCTAATAAGAAAGTGATACTAAAAAATAGTCCAAGAGCTGAGTTTTCGTTGAAGCCTAAACATAGTCTTGAATCTAAGAGTGTGAGATTTGATGTGTTTTAAAATCCTCTGTTTGCAGTTTGCCGGCAGCAGTTAGCAGTTGGTGGTCTGGCCGTTGCGGTCTCGGTCTACGGACAGCCGACCGAATCTGAAACGGAATGACTGCAAACGGCCCTCTGCTGACGGTAAACCGAAAGCATCTCCAAAAAATTTGTCAAAATACTGTCAAAAAAACTTTCAACTTCCATTATGCTTTTTACGCGTGTCGAACTGCATTTGAGCCTGTGTCCAATTTTGATAACAAAAGCTTAGACACCTGATCAAGTCTTCGACTGCTGTTTTGCTTCGAAGTGAGACACTTTAGGGTGTTCTCTGTCTCAAAACGAATTAACCGCGAAGGAGGCTCTTGGCTTCAGAATTGCTCTTTAAGGCTGGTGAGAGGTAAATTTATGAAGACATATATATTGAATATAAAAACGCTTATATTGTTGGGAGCTTTTTTATCTCAGTCTCTCTGTTTCGGCATCACGGATGAGACAAAATCTCAGCTTCCAGAATCAGGCCCTAGAATTAGTTTAGAATCAGATGATAACCTGGCCGATCTTGGTAGAGCATGCGATTTGGATAAGTTACAAATGGAAGATGCGACATTAAATCCGTCAAAAGCTAAAAAGAACGGGCAAAACAGACCCTGTCAGCAGCTTCTTGAAGTTGATAAAAAATTTCAAAATCAGATGAAAGAGGCAAAATGTGAATCACTTGAAAGTTACGTTCCTACTGAAAGAGAAATACGTTGGTGTGAAATTAACCTGCGAAAAAATGTAGGTGCTGGTGTGACGCGAATTCAAAAATATCAAGAAGACATCAAGAACCGTGATCAATGTATTGTGCAATTACAAAGCAAGTTTTGCGAGAAAAGCGCAAACCTCAATTTAATCGAAGAATAAATCTAAATGTGTCCGATAATCTCATCGTAAAGGCGCACCAGTTCCTGGGGTGCGCGTTCGCGTGGCTGAAAGCTGAAATAGCGCTTCAAATCTGCTATTGAGTTTTTTGGTAAGTTCAGTTTGT
>JAYUEB010000375.1:0-1633 GCA_043739525.1 Bdellovibrionales bacterium | reverse complement strand
ATACAGGCTCCGCCATGGGGATGGCGATTTTCACGATTCTCCGAGCAATTTCACAGTTAGAAAGAGAATTAATAGCAGAGAGAGTTCGCAATGGCCTTGCAAATGCGAGGGCAAAAGGAAAAATTCTGGGGCGCAAGAAAATGCGCAACTCAGTTTTGATTCGCGAGCTTTTGAAAAGTGGTTTAAGTTATCGGGCTATTTCTCTCATCGCAAAATGTTCACACGGATCAGTTCACGCGGAGAAAAAAGCAATGTTAGCTGAAGAAGCATTGCTTTTGAAACAACAAGAGCATGACGCTCAAAAAAATCAAAAAGAAAAAGTCGAGAACGATGCTTTAATTGCGAAAGCATTATCAAAGAAGTCTCCAGCAATTATTTTTCCGGAGGCGGCTTGATGCCTAATCAACCTCAAGATCCAAAACTCGATGCCATTGTGAAAAAATTAGTAGATCATTTTCATCCTACTAAGGTTTTTCTTTTTGGTTCGAGAGCTCGTGGCACTGCTGATGCCAATAGTGATTACGATCTTTTTCTTGTCGTCAAAGAGTCAGAAAAAAGACCCATTCAAAGAATGCAAGAAGCAAATCGGTTGTTTTGGCTAGATAAAGCTGCGATTGATATTTTTATTTATACAGAAGCAGAGTACGATGAGTGGAAAGATGAGTTTAGTTCAATCGCTCACACCGTTGCAACCGAGGGCCTGGAGCTACAAGTTGGTTAAACCAAATAAGATGGTCCAAAAGTGGTTTAAGTTTGCGCAAGACGATTTGATTGCAGCAAAAGCACTTTGGGATTTGCAGAATGAGCGGCTGTGGCGCCCTATAACTTTTCACTCTCAGCAGGCTTCCGAAAAAGCTATCAAGGGCTTTCTCGCTTTTAAAAAAATTGCTTTTATAAAAAATCATGACATTAATAAGCTGGCTGAAAAAGTCGAAGAACTCCATCCGGAACTTCGAGAACTTTTAATTCGTGCTCGAGATCTCGTTCCATACGCAGTTCAGTTTCGCTATCCGGACGCGGTTGTCAAAGAATTAGAAAAACACGAAGTAGAAGTAGCTTTAAATATCGCAACGCAAGTCTTGAAAGAAATGAGTTCTCTCATTCCATTTGATTCATTGTTTAATATTTGAAGATTCAACTTCAAATATCTTTTCAAAAAGATTCTTGATTTAATTGTTCATCTCAGTGAGTTTATCTTCGATGAAGAAAAATAAAAAAATCGAAATAGATGCCGTCAAACTCAAGCGAAAAATTCAGAATGAGCTTTATGAGAAGACTAAGAATATGACGCCGCAGCAGATGAGAGCCTTCTATAAAAAAAGAAGCTAGCACAGGACCTCTTTCGGAGTTTTGGAAACGTATCCAAGGGAAGGCTCCGAAGAAAAATGACGACTGAATTTCGGGACCCACGAGGTGTTGCTACTTAAATCGAGTCTTTTATTCATGGCGCTTTAAATCGCGCCGACTTCATTAACACAAAACTATTTTTGACTATTTCTCCCAGAGATCGTATTGAATCCTCGCCTTTTAAATAAGTGTTTCGCGCAGGGTGCTGCGGCAATTTTTCAGACGAATTTTTTTATCTCCAGAACAATTCAGAGTGGTTACGAACCTCGCAAAAGTCGCGCGAGCT
>JAYUEB010000374.1:0-1633 GCA_043739525.1 Bdellovibrionales bacterium | reverse complement strand
AGTTTTATTGGTCACGGATCGCGCTGCCAGCATTGATGCTCTGGTTCAGAGTACGCGGGCCCGCGGCCTCGTTCAGGGCAAGACCAAATCGCTTTGCCGTTTGAGGTATCTCGAGCGCGCCGACGACGTTAAAGCGGGCGATCTTGTTGTCACTAGCGGTCTTCAAGGAATTTTCCCGAAGGGCTTTCCGATTGGCAAAATCAATAGTGTTCGTAAAACTGAATTCGGAATTAGCCAAGAAGCCGAAGTTGTACCTATCGTCAATCCTTCGAACCTCGAAGAAATTTTAGTCGTACTTGATTCGGGAAACGAAGATTTTTCAAATAAGTATGGCACCGGCGACTTTGGTCCACCGCTACTTTCTAAACTGGTGGGTTATTCTTCCGGAACTCCAAGACTTGACACCTCTAAGATTCAAGCGGCCTCTCCACAAGAAAAAGTAGAGCTCCCAAAAGCTAATATAAATTCAATCAATGATCCTTCACCTGTTCGTCAGGGAGAGTAAGTCCTTTGAAAGAACGCTTTTTGCTATACACTAATATTTTCTGCTTTGTGCTTTTCGCACTCGTTGCGGCGAGCCTGCAAACGTCATTGTGGTTTCAAATTGCGGGTTACTTTCCGGCGCCGGCGCTGTGGATTCCAGTTTTAGTTTACGTTTCGATGCACCGAAATGCAGTTGAGATGTTTATTACCATTATTTTAATTGCGGCGGTTCTCGCAACGATGACGACCGTTTCAGATGGCGTCATGCTTTGTAGTTGTCTCGTTCTCGGCGTCAGCGCGCGTATTTTTAAAGAACGTATTTATTGGTCGAACTATACTTACTCAATGCTGATCTGCGGTCTTTCAGGTTTTTTCTTTCATCTTTTTAAATGGGTCGCAGCCATGGCTCTTGAGGAAAAACAATTTTTTGCTCCGCACTTTCTCGATTGGATTATTGAAGCGATGCTCACCGCCTTGGTTGCACCGATATTTTTCAGAGCCTTTATTTGGATTGATGAAGTTTTTGGTCGTGAGAGCATCGACAGCACAGGCAAGGTGGTCTAATGGCCAATAACTACGTTGCCAGCAATGAGCAAGAAGCCAGAGAATATGCCTCACGCTATCGGCTCGTCTACGGCCTTATTTTATTTACCACGGTCGTCTTTGCCGCAAGACTCTGGTATTTACAAATCATCAATGGAGCTGAGCTCAGACAGTTTAGCGAACAAAATTCGATCAAAGAAACCAAGATTCCGGCTCCGCGCGGAATTATCTATGATCGCAATGGTCAAATCTTAGTTGAAAATCTGCCGGGATTTGAGGCCTCTATTGCTCCTCAATATATTACTGATCTTGAAGAAGTCGCGACCGCCCTTTCACGTGCCCTCAAGATTCCAGCCGTGAATATCGTTGCAGCGGTTCAAAAGAGTAAGCGACTCAACGGCCCGTTTCGGGCTGTTCGCATTAAAGATAACTTGTCACGCGAAGAGATTTTTTCTCTTGAGCTTTTGAAACTCGATTATTCAGGTGTCGATATTAAAGAGGCGGTCTTTAGAAGTTACCCATTAAGAGAAAATGGCGCGCAACTTTTTGGCTACGTCGGAGAGATCTCCAAAAAGCAACTTCCTATTTTGAACGATAAATTTAAGGG
>JAYUEB010000373.1:0-1634 GCA_043739525.1 Bdellovibrionales bacterium | reverse complement strand
GGACTTCTGGAAGCTCTGGTTCTTCGGATCTATCCCATGGGGACATCGAACCGTGACTCCAGCTAGTCAATTGAATGACCCTCAGTTTAAGTCGATTTTGGAAGGCTTTTGATTTCAAGGACGTCATTCGGTTAAGGAACATTCGAAACGAACACTAATCCCTTGTTCACTGTCGCATACAGAGTCATCCCTTGAGCCGGTTGATAGAAAAAACCAGTGGAAACTAAAACCATGAAGATCAAAATTGACTTCATATTTTCTCCCCTATGATTATTGTTTAGGAACAACTCTTATGAATGCATTTTAAAAGCCCTGTCTCACAACAATCCATGAGCTTGCAAACAGCTAAAATCAGCTTGTAATTTTTGATCTCTTTTTGAGACATGAAGGGAGTCAAAAGCAGGACTGGCAGCAGAAGGCTCAAGTATATTCAGGTAAAAAATTAATATTGAATCGGATTACTCATTTTATGAGTACTTACGCCCCTGCCAAGAATCTGGACGCCTCCAATTTGAAAATGAAGTTGTAATCAAAAAAAAAAAAATAAACAAGACTCCCTACAATCTTTGAAATTATCTTGCGAATCCCGCTCTATTAAAAACGGCATAGCTTCGAATTTCATGGCCTCAATTTCTTCGACCAAAAAACCGAAGTAGAATCATGAGGACTCTCACGACACTTTTTTTCACGCTTGTCTTAAGCTCTTGTGCGACGGAACAAGCCCCCTTGCCCTCACCCACGACACCCTTGCAAGCCCCGACACAAAATGCACCCAGCTCGACCATCGACATTGATGGACTTCAGCACTATCTCGGTTTTGATTCAGGCACGGGCGAACTCGGTTATGGCGAAAGAAATTTTAATACCTGCCAAATTGGATTTGGCTACTCGTCAAACGAAAATTGCCATACTGCTTTTTTCATTCAGGTCAATTTTCAACTTCTCTGCCGCAAATCGGAAGGTACTGTTTCAACCAACCTCAAAATATCAGATCAACGTCCACTCAGTGGCCGTATTGTAAAATGGAAACTCGAAAAGTATCGAGGATCCGTCGAACTCGACGAATCTGGACAAGGGCAACTACGTCTTATTTCCGCAAGATCAATGAGAGAAGATAGGCTCAAGCTCACTGTCGGCAATGACTTCGTCATGCAAATCGCAGGAGAGGTCGACAGGATCCTGACCCCGCGTGAATGGTGTCACTAATTCAAATGTCTTAAAACGATACACGCACCCATTCTTTAGACAAAGCCCTCGAAGCTAGGACCAATAAAGTCTCCCTCCAATTTGCATATTGAGAACATGAATAGCACTTCTTCTTAAGGCTAAAAATTTAAAAAGTTGGAGTTCCAAATGATTCTCAAAGCAATCTTAGGCTTAACCACTTTAATTTTCGCCACCTCTTGTACGACAATTATGCCTTCTCACAAAACCAGCGATAAAGACGATTCGAGATGGCATCAAGAGGGTCTCCTACAAATTGCAAACAACTTTCAAAGTGAATCGTATACTATTAAAGACAATAAAGAGGCCGGCTATGCAGCCGTAAGAGCTTATTTGATTTATTACGAGATCTGTGACCGCGAGCTTTCTCGTGAGGCCTGCCAAGGATTAAACACCATTACATATCGACT
>JAYUEB010000372.1:0-5078 GCA_043739525.1 Bdellovibrionales bacterium | reverse complement strand
GATTGAAGTATAACTCGTATTAAGCGCTTTCTGCGGCTCCTCTTTGCACCGGTTTCCGGATTGTAAAGTTTAGGTGCGCTCGCCCTGGTAAAATCCCTATAATCACCGAATTATGCCGCCAAAGTGTGGCATAATTATATAGCTCGGTCGCTGAGAATGGCCCTTCTACCTTTCGCGGAAAGGATGTGGTTGCAACTTGCTTCTGCAAGGGGTAACATACCAATAACTTAGTTCTTACAGGGGTGAGATATGCTTGAGCAAAATGAATTTAAAAATTTCATGCAACACATTATTAAAGAAGTTATCCAAGACGAACTGTCGGCTTTCGAGATCGAGGGGAGTAGCCTGATAGACGATCTTTACAATGGGCGCGACATCATTCACTCTGATCTCAAAAGCAAAGCTGAATTCGAGTTTTTAGACGGCAAGCAAGCTGCAGACTTGTTAGAATTTGTCAAGTTATTAGCCGGAACTTTCACTTTGTTCAAGGCTGTTTTGGATTTGAAAGGTACTGTCCCTGAGAAAGCTGTTGCTGAGGACACATTATCAGAGCGTTGGAAAAAAGAACTGATAAAAGCTGGTCTAACTCCACAGAAGTCTGATGTAATTGTCCAAAGATTCTTGAGGCAATTAGAACAAAAAGTGGTGAAGGATATATGAACTCCTCCCCAGTTCAAGAAACTCTGCTGCGTCATCGCGCTGAAGGATTGGCTATTTTGCAGCGCAACTCCTACATCGCAAAATACATGGTTTTCTCTAATTTTATTTTGGGGCCGATCATTTATCTTGTTCAGTTATGTTATTACCTTTCACAGGCAAATAAACCGGAAGCTGTTGCCCGAGCTTTTGCATTGGCGCTTACTACAGTGGTATTCATCCTCTTTTTGAGGCAATGGCATGAATTTAATAAGTCACCTGATGAAAACTCTATGCTCTTAACCGCGCCAGAAAATATAGTTGCTCTGATTAAACAACTAATCAGCGATATGGCGAGCAAAATGGGTATTGGAGTTAATTCCCTTTCAATTTATATCAACCGAAGAGCTTATAGCGGTGGCCCCAGCATTGTTGAGCAGAAAAATCGAGTGATTCTGGTTGTGCCTTTGGGCTTTCTTAAGATATTAAATAGTAAGCCAGAATTGGCTCAGGCAATGCTCGAACATGAAATAAGTCATGTAAACCAGAAAGATTCACAGCTATGGTCTTTAGCTACTGTGTTCTGGAATGTCATGACCAAGGTTATGCTGCCTATTATGGTCATCTTTTTCGCGCTTTACATTTTATTTGTAACCTATATGTTCTCTAAAATGTCAAAAATTTATGAGCCAATCTCTGATAAGATCGACATACAAGTCAAAGATGCGCTGCGAAAAAATGAGCAGCAATACCGACAAGAAATTGAGAAAGTTAAAAACGCTGTTTACCCGAACGATGCTAAAGAGAATAAGTCGATACAAGATTCGAGTATTCTTCTTCTCAAATCTGCGCGAGACTTGAATGAAACCCTAATCAAGAGCGCAGGTGATACAGAAAAATCAAAGATCGGAAGTCCCATTGAAGACGCGAAATTCCGTCTTGCATTGGCAGGGGTCCAAACACTCATAGTTATACTTTGGATGCTGTTAGTCTTTGGTTCTATAAGGTGGCTACGTAGGTTATCTGAGGAGATGGCTGATCTTGCTGTAGTTTTGCACTCAGATGGTCTTGCGCTCAAACAGGCACTTGAAGATTACGGAGGGGGAAGTGGCCAGAGATTCTTTGCGGTGCATCCTCCCACGAAATTGCGACTTATCAAGATTACAAGGTGGATCCAGGCACTGCAAGGTGCTCCACATTTCATTCGCAAGAATCCTGTATTAGCTGCAGCTTTGAGTTTTATACTGCCAGGTGCAGGACAAGTCTATAATAGGCAAGTGGGAAAGGGTGTTTTGGTTGGACTTCTAACCATAGTACTTTACATTGCTATCGTAGGCTTCTTCATGCACATTTGGCTGATTGTAGATGCATACACTAACGCCAAGAAATTAGATAACGAGTTGTGCTAGCTAAAACTCCAAAACGACAATTTGACCTGAATTAGGACAGATACGAGGTCCTATTTGGAAAACACCTGTTTGTTTCTGATCTCATCAGCGCGAATTCTGAATTAGAACGACTGATAAAGGTAGACAAAAATTGAAGTATCCGTCTCAAAATGGGTAAATTTTGCAATTTCAGTAGTGTTTTGGGCATGAATTCTAACTAGCACAACTCGTTAGATATGACTCTTACGTAGTCACTAGCGACCGAACAAATCGTTGCAGTCGTTCGTTCGCTCATTTTATTTTGCAAATCAAACATTGGGAACTCAATCCGGTTATTTTGGTAAAAACATGTACACTGTTTTCAATACCTTCGCCAATTTTTCAAATTAACCATATGAGGCAAAAAAACCTCGCAAATTTCCAAAACCCAACCACATTTAGAAATTTAAGTGCTAAAAATCTACTAAATGTAGACGAAAATCTCTCCAAAATGAGCTCAAGAATTTTTGGCGAAGGTATTGTGTTTTTGGATAGCATATATCAAATCGAATTTTGCAAATCTTGTAAACATCTCACCGAATCCGAACTTCATTCTCGAAGACTCACATTTAGTGACATTGTGCTTGAATTGTACTAGTGGTCAGTAAACTCATGTTGTGTTTTATAGTACTTTTGCTGGTATTCTAAAAGTACCATGAGAAAACTAATCACAATCACACTCACCGGCGAACAACGCCGCGAACTTGAGCATTTTGTTCATTCTGGCAAATTATTGGCTCGCACTGTCACAAGAGCCAGAATTATCCTGCTCTTAGATCGATCTCAAGATCGACGTTATACCGATAGGGATATCTCCGATGCACTCGGTTGTCACACCAACATGATCGTCAAAACTAGAAAACGATTTCTGAGCGAAGGAGTTTCAGGCATTCTCGTCGAGAAGCCAATGGGACCCGCAACTCCCGTAAAAATCACGGGAGATTTTGAGGCGAAACTCATTCTACTCGCTTGCTCTACGCCGCCTGACAGATTTGCAAATTGGTCGTTGAGATTGCTTGCCGAAAAATCCATCGAGTTAAACTACATTGAAAGCATCAGTCATACGGCAGTCGCGAAAGTGTTAAAAAAAACAAACGAAAACTTGGTTACTTACGATTCGCTGATTTTTGCTAGGTATCTTCGAATTCTTTATCGAACATCAGAGTATGAAAAAAGCTCTGTCTATATCAACAATACGTGTGGACGATGCAGTCCTACTCGTCCACCTCTTCCTAAAAGTGGAGTTGCATGTTGTCCTGAATCAACATTTTACTCGACATGGCAACCAGAAAGGTCTGTCCTGGGGATGGATCGCAACCATTTGGCTTGCTCACATCCTCACAAAAGGAGACCATCGAAAGCTTACAGTGAGAGCATGGATCGCCAATTGTCGAGACATTCTCTCGAAAACGGTCGGGTTTGAGATACAAGAGACCGATTTCACCGACGACAAACTGACTCTCCTTCTAAAACGATTCTCGGATGTCAAAACATGGCGCAACATTGAAGAAGACTTCTGCGCAGCCATCCTGTTTACTTATGACCTCAAACCTGAGATCGTCCGAGTGGATGCAACGACTGTCTCAGGATATCACGCAGGAGGAAAGAACAGCCTCTTCCAGTTCGGAAAAAGCAAAGAACATCCCGAACTTCTGAGCGTCAAAATCATGCAAACCACCCTGGACCCGTTGGGCTTGCCCATCAGTACGACCGTCGTCCCGGGAAATAGGGCGGACGACAAACTTTATGTGCCCGCTATTGAGCGAGCGATGTCTTGCATCAAGAAAACTGGCGTTCTCTTCGTCGGCGACTCCAAGATGAGTTCTCTAGAGACGTGCTCCTTCCTGCAAAGGAATAAACAACACTACCTGACCCCGCTAGCAAATACCGGAGAGACTCCGAAATGCTTGAAAGAATGGGTGTTGGAGACGGTTAAAAACCCGCAAATCCTTCAAGAAATCCCTGTTAAAACAGATGGGAAGGGGAATCTGTACCCTGTAAAGGCTATGCTCTAGAGCGTGTCTCCGTCGACAACCCCAAAACCCCTCCTCAATGGTGGAATGAGCAGGTTTTCGTGGCATATTCTCCCAATTTCGGTGCTTCGATGCAAGAAAGTCTTGACCAGCGTCTGAAATCCGCGAAAGAGAAACTTCTTGCTCTAACTGCATCGGCGAGACGCAGACAGAATAAGACCGAAGCGGATCTTCTTAAAACTGCTGACGCTCTGATCAAAAAGTATAAGGTAGCTGGAATATTGACCTATAGCGTGGAACGTATCGCTACAACGACCACAAAATATGTCAATCGAGGGCGAGGCGGTGCGGATCGTCTTCAAAAAACGGTGGAAACGGTTCGATACGACCTGACCGAGGTTCATGTCGATGAAGATGCTCTTAAAGTCGAGCAACTTCTCATGGGATGGCGAGCTTATGTTTCAAACTTGCCCTCTTCTGAGATGTCTTTGCTAAGGGCAGTGGAAATCTATCGGCTTGAACATTTGATCGAACACGGTTTCCATCGTTTGAAGGGGATCCCTCTCTCATTAAGCCCTCTTTTCGTACATCGCGACGATCAGGTAGCAGGTTTGATCCATTTTTTGAGCCTTGCCGTCCGGTTTTTGACTCTAATCGAGCATCGCGTGCGTACAAACTTGAAGGAACAAGATACATTCTTGCCTGGTTTGCATCTTGAGAACCCCAAAAAGGAGAACCGATTTACGACCGCTGAACGATTATTAGAGCAGTTCAGTGAAATAACTTTCACTGCTGTGAGTTTGGACGGCTTTGAAATGGAGCATATTACTCCTCACACTTCGCTTCAAGCGAAGATATTGGAGCTGTTGGAACTACCTCCCGACATCTATTCGCGTCTGGTAGATAATTCAGGGTGAACTTTTGAAAATCAGCGAATCGTAAGTACTTAGCCTTATCCATCCTGTCCAAATGAATTCTTGTAGTGAGATTTTGCGACTAAAAATAAGCTCTGTTGTTGCGATTGAAGAATCAGTCGTATTTA
>JAYUEB010000371.1:0-1640 GCA_043739525.1 Bdellovibrionales bacterium | reverse complement strand
ACGCAATCCCACTTAAATCTCATATCTCGCCCCCAGTCATTTTTAACTCATGCGACATCTTTCCTGAAACAGGGGGCAGCGTGTGCATTTGTGATTGGAATTTCTCCGGCAATCACGGCTGCTTCAAAGTTGTCTGCCAAATCTTGAGCTCGAATCTCAATCGGACAGAATTCGGCGCCAGCGTGTTTAGCCATTTCTTCGGCTATCGCTCTTTCGTTATATTCAGCTTCCTCAAAGCAGAGTGTAAATGCGCGCAGCGGCCGTTCTGCCATTTGTGAAGCAAAACCCAAAATGGTGCACGAGTCGATGCCGCCACTTAAGTAAACCCCAACCGGCACATCCGAACGCATACGAATACGGATAGCCTCTTGCAGTTTAGTTTTAACGAGCTCAACGGCTTGTTCAAAACTTGGAAACGAAATTTGGTCACTGATCCTTGGATAATTGAAATCCCAATACGGAATAATCCTGGTGGCACCCGAATTTATGATGAGAAAGTGACCAGGGGGAACTGAGTATATATCTGAAAAAAGGCTGCGATTCATTAAGGCCAAACCGGAATGAGTTTGAAATTGAACGTCGGCGTCCCATTTGCCTTTAATGCCCATCGCAAGCAGGGCTTTTATCTCAGAGGCTACGAAAACCTGTTCTCCTTGCCTTGTATAGAAAAGAGGCTTGATGCCAAATCGATCGCGAGCCGCAATAAAAGTCTGATTTTTTTCATCTGAAAGAATAAATGCAAACTCACCACGTAACTTGTGTAAGCAAGAGGTTCCCATTTCTTCATAAAGATGGATGAGAATTTCGCTGTCACTTTCAGTGCTAAAAGTATGCCCGAGTTTTTTTAACTCATCACGGATAGATTCAAACCCATAAAACTCGCCATTTACAACAGCATGGGTTTTTCCGTCTTCACTGGATAAAGGTTGTCTACCATTATGTAGGCCTATGATACTTAGCCGAGTATGACCGAGTCCGACGTGGCGATCTCCTGAGAGCCAAGAGTTTTTTCCGTCTGGCCCTCGATGATAAAGGGCGGGCAAAGCCTTCTCAATAATTTCAGGATCTATAGGTAGTGTTTTAGAGTAAACGCCGATCACTCCGCACATAATTCATTCTCCAAATTCATATTTAATGTATTCCTCAAATAACACCGGGAAAAAGTGAGTCTACCGACCTTGTTGCCTTCGGATTGGGTCTCAGATTCGAAAAAGGGGAAGCTTGTCAAGTTTCGTAACTTTCTCTTTGTCAGACAAAATCTTTTTGCGTGCGCTTATGTTCCTCACGAAAACCCCATTTTAAAATTATAATATACTAACGGATTAAAATACTTGCATGTAAAGGGCAAAACTTTCAGGAAATGCCAAAAACTCGCACTTTGTTTGGACTTCTAACGTACAAGCAGACGAATTTGATGGCTAAGCTATTGACAGAAATTTGGTGAGTGGGTATGGTCGAGCCTCTTTTCGTTTGCGGGTGTAGCTCAGTTGGCTAGAGCGCGACCTTGCCAAGGTCGAGGTCAGGGGTTCGAGCCCCCTTACCCGCTCCATTTATCGGATCTCAAAGACAAGAAGAAGAAGGAATATCAAGTCGCATCAAGTAGTTGAAACAACATAACGAGCGACACAATCAAAGCTGAA
>JAYUEB010000370.1:0-1640 GCA_043739525.1 Bdellovibrionales bacterium | reverse complement strand
CACCAAAAGGTTATGCCGCTATGTTTCTCTTTTCAAGCAATCCACAACTTTCCGAAATATCTCGCCTACAAGTACTGATCAGGGCTGCAATTATTTTGCAACTCATCCTAATGTTTTTAATTGAGCTAAAATTTATTTATGATCAAACCGTGACTTTACAAAGATAGAGCTGACCAATACTGCTCGTACAAAAATCCTACAAGCTATTCTACAATAATATTCACTTTTCTTGTTGGAGCACCAATGCTGGTGGCGGAAAAGCTGTACATTGGGTGCCCACAGGGGTCTGCCATTTGTTGAAAATCTTAGTTAAATTCGCGAGTAGCTGAGCTTCATGGTTTGGGTTTGAGTGATACGAAAATTTCTCGATTTGTTCCAATTACAAATCAGACGATTTATAGTTGGCGAAGTGCAATGCAGTAATCTCGCTGATTAGAGCAGAGATCATGAATGATTTTTGCGCAGTTCATTTAGATGAGAGACCTTATATAGTGGCTGTAATGGAACGAAAAGATGAGGCTTCAGCAATGTTGGGCTCACGCAAGGCGAGAATTTTTTGATTTAAGATCTGCTTATCCAAAGGAAGTTGGTGAGATCATACGGATTATATGATGAACTTTTGCGATCGAGGCAAAGGCAAAAAGCTTTGGAGAGTTACGGCGACTCAGAAAGACCGAGTCTGTTGATGTGATTAAGCGAATGAACGAGTTGGTTGCTAAATGAACGGCCAAAGCAGTTTCCCCAAACCGGGATCTCGAAAGTGATTAATTATAGTTTAAAGTTTTAGTCAGAGCCCACATGGTTTTTAAAAGATGCCTCAGTACCTCTAGGTCTTGGCCGTTTGAAAAAGTCTTCCAAGGCATTAGCTAAACGAATTTGAACTTGTGGCATAGCGGGCTTGTTCGAATAGGTTTCATCATTGGCTACTCATGCTCGCAATCCTAATGAGTAATTATGCAAAATAGTCTTGTTCAGCTCTTTTGCTTTTGCAAGTGGGTATTAGCCTACTCAGTGGCCCTGAAAGCAGAAGGTCTACCCCCAAGTCCCGGGCATGCAGGACTATTTTGATCTCAACTGGTCAAATCCTCAATATCAAAGGACTCCAACTGGAGGCAGGGTTGTGATCGGTTTTGGAGTTGGTGGATCTCCTGGAACCGGAGGTAATGTCGTCGGTACTTTTGAAGTTGTCGGATCCATAACAGGCGGTAGTGGCTGGGGATCACGAAGCGGGTGAGTACACTGAAATCTTGAGTCAACTGCGCCGTTGATTTCGCAACAAGGTCCCTCATAGTCTCCGTAATTGCCTGATGCATCTACCTCTGAAGAGGTGATGACCGTTATGGGAGTTGGTCCGCCTTCGCAGAAAATGCGACAGATCCTATCTGAACTTGGAGGTGAAGTGGTAGTCGCGGTATTAGCATTTGAAACAGAATCGATTGGTATTTGCTGTGGCAAGCAATCAATATCCTTAAAGCTCAGACCTGCATTAGAGAGCTGAGATTCCATTTGAGATGCTTCAGAAACTTTGAAAGTCGAAGTTTGAGACAAGCTGTTCGATAAGGCTGCGGTCGAAGAATTATTTGACACGCTTCCAGGCGAACATGAAAAAGATAAGACTAAGGACGCACTCAAAATTCCAA
>JAYUEB010000369.1:0-5081 GCA_043739525.1 Bdellovibrionales bacterium | reverse complement strand
ATCTCATGAAATATCCGGGTTAGAAGTTCCAATTCAGTTTGATCTTCGTCTTCATCGAGATTCGGATGACCATGCTCATCGCGATTGGAAATCCTGAGAGTCGCGCTATTTCCCGAACCGCGATCCTCTGGGATTTCGTTCAACAAGACAGACCTCATTTTATATGAGTGGTTTCTATTGTCGTAAGGAATAGGATCTTTTGGAAGATTCAAAAATCTGGATATAGCTTTTCTAAAATCACTGACGCTTTTCTTAACGTCTTTTATGCGATTTTCTGCTGGGACTATTTCTCCTTTTCTTTTCGAGAGAAGTCGCAACATCACCCAATTCCTATCAGGTCCATTTGTTTTTTCGTTTTTAAAGCCAAGGTCAGAATATAGATATGTCTTTGCAGTCTGACCCTTAATCTTTATTTCTACTGATTCAACGGTCCTTAGCGTAAACGTGACGTTTTCCCAAGTGGTCCCAGGAGGCGCAGAAATTTGTTGCACCTGTCGCTGTTTCTTATCTGTTGCTTGCGCGATCAATTCAAGAAGGCTGGGCGGCAGCAATCCTAACTTACTACTTGCATCAAGCTGCTGAGAAAAAAGCTCGATTAAATGACGATGCTTACCCTTGGCTTGTATTGGCATTGCGCCAAGAAATTCGCTATTGAGAACAGTATCGAATCGCAGGCTAAACGCTTTCCAAAACTCCGCAGTGGCTTCGGTGTTCGACCAAAATTGGACGAATGATTTCTCGATTTTGGCTCTGTCTTCCTCAGTTGCATCAACAAAGTACATTAGCCAAGAAATCGGCCCACTAATATCTTCTTGTTGGTCGAGGTCATTTCGAGGCCAGAGGCAATTGCCAATAGTTGGGTGAGAAAATACCAGTTTACCAAGTTCCATTCTGATATTAGCAATGTGCTTCGATTTGATTTCGTATTCGCAATGGCCAATCATCCAGAGAACTTCGCTTAAGCCTCCACTTTGAGACTTGAATTGTTGTGGAGTCATTGAGGATGTAGCTCTGTCGGAATAGGTATGGTGATTTGCGTACAAAGAATCGAACCTTAGAAGCCGCTCGACCTCCTCCTTCGTGAAGATTTCGGCTATTTTGCTCACACAGTTTTTCAGCAAATCTGATGGCGCTTTTGATTGAAGGGCCAC
Source organism: Bdellovibrionales bacterium (assembly GCA_043739525.1). Classification (GTDB taxonomy): domain Bacteria; phylum Bdellovibrionota; class Bdellovibrionia; order Bdellovibrionales; family JAMPXM01; genus JAYTQQ01. The sequence goes on along the minus strand of JAYUEB010000369.1, from coordinate 3,930 downwards.
ATCTATGATATTCAATACTTCGAGCTTGGCTTCGTACATTCTTGGTCGGATCGCTTCCAAAAAATCCGCATGATCTTTTAGGTCAAAAAGGACCGACCCTTGGGTGTAGTCTGTACCGAAGGTGATTTCATGCTCGGTTTCTGGATCAGGAGTAAATTTAAAATAAGACCCCGCATATTTCTTGACCTCGTAAGGAGGCAGAGAAAGGGGTTTCATGATGATTCTTTCGCTACAAGTCCATGCGAACGAGGCTTCGTAAAGATCGTTTTGAGCAGAAACTTTAATTCCGACAGGACATTTCACAAAATACAGTCTGTCAGAGAGGACATCTATTGGAGTGCATTTACCTGAATAAAATTTTGAAAGGCCAGTTACCAGGAGTGACTCTCGATTCAGTTTTAGCTGGCTGATTGCTTCCTTCACCGAAACTGAAAGCTCCTTAAGATCAAGAAGCAAAGGGCAAAAGCTATAAAATCTGCCGCCCATACTGAGATTTATTAGCAACATTTCGGTGCTACTGGTGGACTCAAAAATTTTAAGTGCTTTGTCAGCGGAATGGCTTAGCGCGGCCTCGAAAAAATCTATGTACGTTTGGGTTGGTCCTTCGATTTTGGCGATCTCTTGAAGAACAGGGATAACTCTCTCGACAACAACATCGAACTTCGCAGCGAGTGCGTTGGCTATTTGTTCAATTGATATGACGCCGCCATATTTTTCCAAAAGTATTGTTTCCGCCTTCAGAGCGGCGATCCAAAAAGGAGGCCGCGTTTCAATTTGGTATCGGGATTTCCGAGGTAAAACTTGACCGACTTGGGTCTAGTCCCTCCGTCTTAATCTTGTAGGTAACCAAGGAGTTTCAAATGAGAGTTAAGATCAATAATACAGAGTTGCCTGTAGACACAACCGAGGACCTCGAACCAATTATAATCAACGCGGCTATCAGTGATGGCGACTGCACCTCTGGATGGGGCGCAGTAGAAATCCCGATGGAGGTCGATAGTGGAGCGGACTGCACGTCGATACCTCTTCCCATTCTGAAAAAACTTTTAGGCGAGAATCTGCGGCTTGAAGAAGGCGCTATCATGGAAACCGCTGATGGCGGTCAGTCACAAGTAGCGATGACCAAGATTTCCTTAAGAATAAAAACGGCCAATGGTGAGGTCGTCACTCTTAACCAAGTTGATTGTACTGCGCCACTTGATGGCTCAATTCTTTTGGGCAGAAATGTTCTTCAAGTTTTCCGTATCGTTTTGGTACAGAATAAGCTTCAAAGCATGATCTTGAATCCCAAAACCGCATCGTACCTGGGACTCGGCGACTAGCCTTTCGATCTCACCATTTCTCCTATTCTATCCGATTAGTAAGACTGTGAGACTTGAAGGGGTGAATATGGCTAAAGTAGGTCGAAATGATTCTTGTCCTTGTGGGAGCGGAGTCAAATTTAAAAAGTGCTGTGAGTCTTCAGACATAGCAAAGGCCGCAGATCAAGCGGCTAAAGCCGCCAATGTAACGAAGAGTCCCTTAGTCACGAGCGCAAACCTGAAAGTGATTCGCAACAATCTCAAGCCAAACGGCTTTCTAAATTTACGCATTAGTGAAAGTCATTACGTTCACCTCAATAAGGAAAAAATTGATTCGTTCATTGCCATTCTTGAACGAAACGAATCAAAAGGCCTTAAACCAGCTGAGTATGACCTCTCAGCGATGGTTAAAGAGTGCGGTTGTGAAATAAAAAGAATGGATGATGCGGCTTAGAATGTCGTTACGCCGCCTTGCCTAAGATTTTTTTCTTCTCGGAATCAAACTCTTCCTGAGTCAGTGCCCCTGACTTCAAAAGATCGTGGAGCTTGGCAACTTCAGAAGAACTGCCCGTTGGTGTTGCGACCACTTGTCCCTGCGTTTGAAACGAACGATTGTGCTTCAGCTTACCAAGAGCCACTTCGTAACGCTCACGCGCTGGCTTATTGATGAAAGCGGCGATCATTAAAAATATCAGCGGAATAAATCCAGCGAGCAGTCCGCCGATTAAGATAAAGAACATTGCTACTGGGTGAAGCTCCCACCAAGTCATTGCCTTGAAGCCTTCAAAATCCGTTTTGAGTTTAGATTTAGAATAGTCCCACTTTCCTTCGTCAATCAGACGGCAAAGCTCGTCGTACTTCGCGATTCCCCACACCCGTTCGGCCTCTGTAGTTTTAACCCTGCTCATACGTTCTCCTTTATGCTCGTTTTCAAAATGCGTACAAAACACCGAATGTGATAGCGCCCGAAGTCGATCCTTTGTAAGCGCCACTGTCGCCATAGCTGGAAATCCCATATTCTATCGGAAAGAAAACTCGGTTCCATCGAAATTCATAACCGATGGCCGCGCTTTCAAAACTTTGGTTCACTTGATAAGTAGCCGTCGTGTTGCCATTACTGATGGAATACTGGGTCACATTGTACTTGTGAGATAAGTAGCCAACCGATGGCTTGAGGTACAGGTGATCTGTCACGAAGAACGATGCCGATGCTTGTGCGGAAGTTCCTGACATGTCGTATTTATTTTCATTCGTCTCGGACGAATTTTGAGATGAGCCGTCCGCACAATAGGACAAATCTAAAGAAATAAATCCAAAGAATCTTTTGCCGCCGTCCAAGCATAACCGCACATAGCTACTCGCTGGATCATTTTTGAATGTTGATCCCGCCCAGCCAATAGAGATGCCAAAAGTCCAAGGGCTATACATGAAATGGCGATTCTCTTCTGCCTGTTGCTCGGCTTTTCTTTCCCGATCTTCGCGTTCTTGCTTGATCTTTTCTTTTTGGCTTTCTTCGGCATCCTTCTGTCGCTGAATTTCTTCTTCTTGGCGAAGCCGTTCACGCTCAGATAATGACGCCAAATTTATTGTCGGGATCGCCTTCTTCTCGCCGCCAGCGACATCAACCGAAATGTTCGTCGATACATATCCAGGTTTCGATACCTTGATCCTATGAGTACCAGGTTCAACGCGAATCCAACGATTCAAGTCAACCTTAGATCCATCGAAAAGAATAGACGCATCCGCTGGATTGGTATTCAGAGAAACGAAAGCGGGACGTAGAGGTAGTTTGATGTTTAGAACTTTTTCTTCATCGCGATTGAGTCGCAGTGACTGGCTATACGCTTCCGCTTCGGGATGTTCGATTTCAATTTTGAGATTTTGACCAGCAAGAAGCTCTACGTTGCTGATTGAGGACTGTCCCACCTCTTGGCCATTGATTTTCACTTTAGCACCTGATGGATCAGTTTTGATGGTGAGCTTGCCAGTGGCCCTCTTCATCACTTTATCAATGCGGGTCTTTGCGGTCGTGCCGATTTCAATTTGTTCTTCGATTATTTTGTAGTTTGGATCTTCGAGGCGAAGAAGATGAGTTCCTGCGCTGAGTTTGCCGTAGAGTCGTAGCGGTGTGACTCCCCAACGCTGATTGTCTATGAGGACTTCGACCTCGTCAGGAACAGTAACAATTTCGAGGACTCCACCCTTGAGACCGTTGGCATCGCCGATGTCTGTGAACTTCACCGTTTTCGCATTGGCCGACTTGAGGCGCTCTTTTTCGAGTTTCGCTTCCTGGATTGGATAGGTGATTGTACATTTTGCGGTCCCGCTGCTCATTGACGTGTCCGTGATTGCTCCTCGAATAATGACTTCACCCGAATTCACGGCCACATCTTGCGAGTAATCCAAAACACCAAGAGATTTGACCATGTTTTGATTGATTTGGTAGGCGGCTCCGAAAATGTAACCGATGAGTTCGCGTCTCGCGGCATTGCAAGCGTCCTGCTTGGCCAATTGCTCCGATAAATTCTCAGAGTAGCCGACAGCCGTATAGTTTTCGGCGTCGGTCGTGATGGCCTTTTCGCCCGCCCAAGCGGTAGCTGAAATGAGGAATGACAAAAAAATGGTGAGA
>JAYUEB010000368.1:0-5104 GCA_043739525.1 Bdellovibrionales bacterium | reverse complement strand
AATCGCAGGCAGGCCGTCCCCACATCCGTCCTCGGTCTCAACGGCTGTCGGCTGCCGGTTACCAGCAACCGAGACAGAGGATGGCCAACCGCTGCAGTTGCCCGAAGACCACTGCTTTCTTTCTAAAACTCGCCCATCCAGACGACCTCAGTCTTAAGTTCAACAGAAAATTTTTGTTTAACTGAGTTTTGCACATGCCGAATCACACTCGAAATATCGTCAGCAGTGGCACCGCCACCATTCACAATAAAATTCGCGTGCTTCTCTGATACTCTCGCTCCGCCAATTGAAAATCCTTTAAGTCCAGCGGCCTCAATGATTCTTCCAGCTTTATCATTTGGAGGATTTCGAAAGACAGATCCAGAATTTGGAAGCTCAAGCGGCTGCTTGCTCGCCCGCACACGATTGGCGGTGCGCACACGATCAAGGAGAGTATCCTGAGGTTGATTCAAAATTTTAATACCAACCTGAGTGATGATGCCTTCTTGCCAACCAGTGCAGTGACGATAATCCCACTTGAGATCTAATTTCGAAAAACGTTTAAGTTCAAGGGAGGGAGTTTTCAGTACCTCAATCCAATCGACAATTTCTACGAATTCTCGTGGTACAATTTGCTCTCCAACGCCGGCGTTCATGACGACTCCGCCGCCAACTGAACCCGGTATTCCCGCAACGAAGAGCGCTGCTTCGAGTTTGTATTTGAGCAAGAGCTTCAAGAGCTCAGACTTTGCCGTTCCGGCAAGGCAATCAAACTCAATGGTAGAGGTAGTTTCACGCACATCAATTTTCGAAAATTTTGAAAGTTGAATCGTAAGTCCCCGAAGACCTTTTTCACTCACTAATGAGTTGGTGCCGCCGCCTAAGATCGTCAACTCTTTACCGGCATTCCACTGGAGTATTTCCTTCAGTTCTTCTACTGAAGTCGGTTGACTGAAAAAGTCGGCTGTACCGCCGACCTGCCAGGAATTCATTTTTTTTAAAGAGACGTTTTTTTGAATCGAGATGGGAGTCGTACTCATATTTTTTGTTCGAGAACCTGCATTCCGAACTTCCAAATGTCACCCGCACCAAGAGTGAGTAAAATATCTTTTGGCCCCAAGGCCTTTGCCACTTCTTCAGAACGAGTTTTGAAATTCGGAAAATAAGTCAGATGAGGATGTTTAATTTCACCAGCGAGTTTTTCAGAACTAATAAAGGCGAGAGGTTTCTCTCCAGCTGGATAAATATCACATAGCCAAACTTCATCTGCTAAATCAAATGCATTTATAAATTGGTCCCAGCATAAGAGTGTTCTTGAAAACCGATGCGGTTGAAAAAAAACTTTGAGCTTACGATCCGGAAATTTCTCTTTAAAGGCTTGCAGCACAGCTCGAATTTCGGTTGGGTGATGCCCGTAATCATCAAAAATTTCGGCACCATTTGCCGTCTTACCTTTGAACTCAAAGCGACGATCAACGCCCGCAAAATTTTTGAGCCCCTCAGCGCAAACTTCAAAGCTGATTCCAGCCTCAAGGCCCGCAGCGAGGGCTGCCGCTGCATTTAAAGCATTGTGAGTCCCCGCAGCTTGAAGTTCAAAGCTTCCCAATTTTTTCCCGTGTAGCGTTGCTTGGTATTTGCCTTTGCTTCCTTCAATGACCAGGTCATTTTCTTTTGAAAAACCATAATACAAAGCGCGTTTTGGAAAGTCTGCGAAAGTTTCACGTATGAGAACATCGTCACCACAGAGAATCGCAACACCATAAAATGGAATTCTCGAAGCAAAATCAAAGTAAGCACGCCTTAAATTTTCCATCGTGTTAAAATGGTCAAGATGATCATTGTCGATATTGGTAATGATTGTCACTTCCGGAAAAAGTCTTAAAAAACTTCCGTCACTTTCATCCGCCTCGGCAATGACCCATTCCCCCTCACCTAGTACTGCGGTACTTTTAATAAGCTCAAGTCGTCCGCCAACAATAATTGTTGGGTGAGTCTTCGCTTGAAGAAAAATGCTTGCAGTCATGCTGGTCGTCGTTGTCTTTCCGTGAGAGCCGCCAATTGCCAAACCGCGCTTCATTCTCATGAGTTCGGCCAAGGCTTCCGCTCTTGGAATCAATGGGATTTTTAGTTTTCTAGCTTCGGCAAATTCTGGGTTTTCAGGTTTTACGGCACTGGTATAAACGACAACTTCGGCATTACCGATATTTTTTGAGTCGTGTCCGATATGAACTTTGATATTCATTTTTCTGAGGTGATCAATTTGTGCGTTGTCTGAAAGATCACTACCCGTGACTTCTGCGCCCATATTTTTAAGAAGTTCTGCTAGGCCGCACATTCCAATGCCGCCGATCCCGATAAAGTGAACTTTTGCGTGGGCTAATTTCATTTTGTTCCTAGCAGTATTTGTGCAATTTCTTCGTCTGATTTTGCAAACTCAAAGCTTTGCACAGAATCCGCAAATTTTGCAATCTTATCCCGATGTTGAACAAAATCGTCTAATACGCTCATGAATTTCTCGACTGTTAGGTCTTTTTGCAAAATCATTTCTGCCGCATTCTTTTTTACCAGTACTTCAGCATTTTTTCGCTGATGGTCATCAGCCGCCGTCGGCAATGGGATAAATACAGCCGCCTTTCGACACGCAATTACCTCTGCAACGGTCGAAGCTCCTGAGCGTGCAATGACCAAATCACACCACTGGTAACGCTCCTTCATGTCATGCAAATATTCAAAGCATTGAAATTGTGGTGAAGCATTTTCGTAAATTTTTTGCGCTTCCGAAAAATCGCGAGGCCCGGTTTGATGAATAAGTTCAATTTGCTTTTGTTGCAGTCCATTTTGCATAGCCTGAAAGACAATTTGATTAATCGCATGTGCACCTTGGCTTCCACCGAAAACCAAAACTTTTAATTTTGAAGCAAGTGACGGAACTTTCGAATCTAAACTAAATCTCACCGGAATTCCAACTTTGCGAAACTTACGCGCACGCAAATATTTTCGAGCTTCTTCAAAAACTAAAAGTGTTTCGGTGACCACTCTTGAAAGCAGGCGGTTTGCCATTCCTGGCATTGCATTCGGCTCCCAAATATAAGTGCGATAGCCCATGAGTGAAGCCACCAGCAACATCGGTCCAGATGCAAATCCACCTACACCTAAAACTGAGCTTGGTTTAAGTTTCCAAAGTGTCATCAGACATTGAAGGAGAGCAATCGGCATTTTGATGAGGGTCATCAGCCTTGTAAGCTTGCTGACACTTTTATGAAGACGTCCAACGCTGACTAAGTGAAGTGCAAATCCTTCTCGTGGAATAATTTTTTCTTCAAGGCCGCCGTAAGATCCTACAAAATGAATTTCGACATTCGAGTTGAGTCTTTGGATGGCTCTTGCGATTGCTACTCCGGGGTAGATATGCCCACCCGTTCCGCCACCTGCGATAATGATTGTTGGTTTCATGAAGCAAAACTGCGAGAGGATTTGCGGTATTTACCTATCGATTCGCGCTCAAATTTTTCGATGTTTAAAAGTATTCCGAAAAGAATGCCCTGCATAATGAGAGAACTTCCGCCGTAGCTTAAGAAAGGCAGAGTGAGTCCCTTTGTTGGTAAAAGTCCGAGGACAACTGAGCAATTAATAAAGACTGCAAACGCAAAATTTAAAGTGAGACCCAAACTTGCTGCCTTACAAAAAATATTTTCAGATTTATAAGCAATTTGAAGACCGCGCAAAATCAAAAATGCAAAAAGCAAAATGACAAATGCGACGCCCATAAAACCCATCTCCTCACCTAGCACGGCAAGTGTAAAATCGGTATGAGCCTCAGGTAGAAAAAAGAGTTTTCCCTGGCCCTGGCCAAGTCCCACTCCAGTGAGGCCTCCGCTTTGAAAGCTCAACATGCTTTGAATGAGTTGAAAGCCTTTTTGCCCAGGATCCGACCACGGATCTAAGAACGCCTGAACACGGGCCAACCGATACGGAACTCTTAAGACTAAAAAATAAAATCCAGGAATTGCAGCCGCACCTGCAAGTGCAATCCATCTGACTTGAAGACCGAAAGCGAACAACAAACAAATTATGACGAGGACGCAAATCGAAAATCCACCAAAGTCAGGTTGCTTGAGTAAAAAAATGAGCGGAGCAACCACAACAAAAGTGCGCGCAAGACTACTCGCCTGGCCAAAACTACGAGAGATAAAATCGTCTTTGGAGTGAGACAAGAAGCTCGCCATTACGAGTGGCAAACTCAACTTTAAAAGCTCCGAAGGCTCAAAGACCATTCCGAACGGAAGAACAAACCATCTCGTAGCTCCACCACGAGTTACGCCTACGCCTGGCATATAAGTCAGCGCAACGAGGATGGCTGCGAATAACCAAAATGCGAGACTGAATTTCATAATGGCTCGCATATCGATGTGTGCAAAAATGAAAAGTGAGACTATTGAAATGATGGTGAAAATAAACTGACGTTTGACGAAAAATAAACCATCGGCATGAGATTCGGTCGCGAAAATGTAGCTTGAACTATAGACTTGGACTAGGCCAATTCCAAAAAGCGCGAAAAGAACTAGAAGCATTCCTCTGTCGAAGCGCATGGTGATTACCTTCCTTAGTTTTATTAGGGTAACATCGATCTAACCTGTTTTGAAATGAAAAATATTAGGAGAAACAGGACCTGTCGTCGGGCTCGGAATTCTGGGTCAGAGTTCCGGGCCTGGCACTCTGATATCAGTCACCCGACTCTGCGTCGGGCAAACTGATTCAGTCTGGTTTAACTTCTCATGAGTTTGTAGAGCATGCCTCCCAATTGGTCTGATAGTTCATAGGCTTCTTTTTGGTTTAATACCGTCAGCAGTGTTTGCACTTCTCTTAAGCTTGCGTATGAAATTGCGTAAAATCTTGCTCTTTCTTTTGGTGTTGGCCTTGCTGAGCCCTCGCTTAGATTGAGCAGTACACTTAGGCTTGCTCTTTCTAATTGGTCTTTTAGAAAAGCCTTGGCTTTCATGTGTTCACATTTTTTGTAGAGCTCCAAAGCCATTTGATATGATCTGAAATCTTTCAACATACGTAAGTCCTTTCGTTTTGCGATTTTTCGGAATTGAAAAAAACGCGGTCATGTCGTACGACACCG
>JAYUEB010000367.1:0-1650 GCA_043739525.1 Bdellovibrionales bacterium | reverse complement strand
AAAAGATGATCGCTGACTTTAGCCAAAAACTCTCGGCCGAGCTCGAATGCGAAAACCCTACAGATGTCTACACACTCGCTATACAGCTCTTTCCGGTGACAAAATGAGGATTTTATGAAAGTTTTATTCTTCTCTCTGCTTCTCATAGCGATCTCACACACTGCATTTGCAGCAGGAGGCGGAGGCAATACCGTCGGCAATGGCGGCGATGGTGTCGCTGAAGAATTTGTAATCGAAGCTCGACAGGCCATTAATCTTTTATCATGTATCAAACTTGAATTTGCCGACATAAAAATCGTTTCAACATTGCTGAGTAATGTTGAATTCACCGAGGTCAATTCTTCTCAAGAATCTCTTTGGCTTCGAGGTCGTCAAGTTGATGCTATCAATTTTCCAGGTGAGCATAAAATACTCGTAAGTCGTGAACGCTGGAGTGGACTTCTCCTCGCTAACATCGGCACCCGTGTGACTATAGTATTGCACGAGTACCTAGGAGTTTCAGGAGTCGACGACAGCGAATATGAAACATCACAAAGACTCGTCGCAAAAATTCGAAATCAAATTTCTGATAATAGCATCTCGGTTCGTCGATTTCGAAACTTGCTCAATACCTTTTCTTCCAAGTTGTTGAGGTTTAAATCTGATCTTACTACGGCACGTTTGATCGGACGGACAAATTTGCAAAAGTTTTGCCAGGATTCAGGTGCCATAAGCACGTACGCCGAAATGACTTTTGAAATTATTTTGGATAATATTGAATGGTTTGGTTTTGATCATTTTAAAGTCATGAAAACCGCAGATGCAATTGTTGAAATTTCAGCCGATCTCAATCTGCAATGTTCCGCTCAAAAAGTCGATCTAGACAAAGCTCAGATAGAAAATGATCAATTAATGTCCGCAATCTCTGCTCTCATCCGGGACGTTAGCCCATAAACGGCGGCGGCCGCCTTTTTGCAATGCGGAGCGCCTTAGGCAGATGCTTACGCTACTACGGCGATTACAAGGTATCATCAATAATAAAAGCACTTAGCATTTTCGGAATATCAAATTCGACCCATGAAAAATCATCAGTCGAAGAATAAAATCTTAAGAGTTTAATTCCGTGAAGAACGATGCTGCCTGCACTTGTGACGGCCATTTCGTAGCGCAGTCTCACTCCACCAGAAATTTGCACACGTTCAAAACTTTTGATAAATGTCTTGTTGGTTTGGACTTCGATCGTTGCAGGAGCCAGAACAACTCCACCTGATGGATCAACTGCCAATTCATCGAACTCAATGTACTCTGTACCGATTTGTTGCGCCCCAAGAACATCGACTTCGAGCCAAAATGTCTGATCAATTTTAGTTCGGTAAGATCTTTCGACTGGGTGACCTAAGATTTTATCGGCCACTGGTAAACCGACAACCCGCCAATCGATAATTCTTGGAGGAGCACCTGGATTTGGGTTTTTAACTTCAACGACATCAGGTCGCGAAGAAACCGCGTATCTCGAATCCGAACCGTCTGAAAACCAAATCCATGGCGTGTAGAAAAAGTCGGGTTGAGCATTTTTAGGAATGAGTGTTTCGATATTCACTTCATATCGGTTTTCCCCCAAGCTTTTCAACGCGCAATTTTTGAAAGTAACAATTGCTGGTAAGTCTAAAA
>JAYUEB010000366.1:0-5120 GCA_043739525.1 Bdellovibrionales bacterium | reverse complement strand
GCAAGCCTATAGTGAAGAGCAAAATACCCTAGAAAGGAAAAGTCTTTTTGAAGCCGGCCACCCTTCACAAATGAAACGACAAAAGCTGGAGTCACTTCTGCGCCGTATTAACGAGAAAAGATCTTAGGAGTATCGTCAATCCAGTTTTTCCGAGTACTAAGGGTTGACGAAAGTCGCCTGATTATCTGATAATAAATACTTTCAAGATTTCAAATTAAACTATGACGAGGATTTATGTATCATCTCCCAGATTTCAAAAGAGGCCTTAAAATTATGGTTGAGGGACAACCCTTTGCGATTGTCGATTTTCAGCATGTGAAACCAGGCAAAGGTAATCAGTTTACCCGCACCAAATTGCGTAACCTCTTAACAGGCTCAAATCTTGAGCGCACCTTTAAATCAGGTGAGAAATTTGAAGTTCCAGATGTGAACACTCAAGATATGACGTTTTTGTATAAAGATGAAAACGGTTACAATTTTATGAACCAAACAAATTACGAGCAAATTTGCGTAACTGAAGATGATATCGGCGATGCTAAAAATTATTTGATCGAAAATCTTTCGTGCGTGGTTATGAATTACAACGGCAGACCTATCGGCATTGATTGCCCAACTTCGGTTGCACTTAAAGTTGTCAAAACAGATCCAAATTTTAAAGGTAATACTGTCACTGGAGCGACGAAACCAGCCGTTCTCGAAACAGGCCATACAGTGAACGTACCTATGCATATTAGCGAAGGTGATGTTCTCAAAGTAGACACTCGCACCGGCGAGTATGTCGAACGCGTCAGTAAATAAAAGTAATTCTCCTCTATTTTGTTAAGTTATTACATACTAGTGGTCAGTCTGGTATGTAAGTTAATTCTATTGGAGAATTCGTGAATTCAGTCGAACTGAAAATTCGAGAGTTGATTAACGAAAACAAGGATATCTTGTCAGCAGCGGACGCACTTTCAAAATCTTGGAAAAAGAATTTATACAATCCTAAAGAGCAGTTTGTTGTTGCACAATTCTTTCTGAATGCCGGCCTCCGCAACACTTTTTTGAAAGAAGTTAAAAAGTTGGTCGAGCATGAAAGACATCTTCCATGGGCCCAAATTTCTGAAGTGCTTAATGACCTGCAAATTGTTCCGTCAAATGACGAGAGACAAGCCATCGTCCAAGGTATTCGCGAGCAAGAAGCAATGACTGAAGTCTTGAGATCTCCGCGAGCTGACAAAATCGCCGCTCGCATTGCCAAGGCGCGCGAACTCGCCGACCTCAAAGATATCGAAAAACAAAATCAGGCAAAACTTGCTCTGAGAGAAAAAATTGAGTTTTTAAGATCTCAGCGCATGATGGATGACGAGTCCAAAGCGCTCAAGGAGTATCATCTCACTTATCCAGATGACCTTGATGCAAGTCTGGATCAAAAAGCATTTGATGAGCGCTGGGCAAGACACATTGTTGGCGAAAATATCGACCATCGCTCACTGACCATAATTGAGGAAAAAGGCGCGCCTCTGAATGAAGCCCAAATGGCTATTCGCAAACTCATGGTCCTTCGTGCGAAAGATATTGTTAAAAAAGAGCCCAAAAAGAATTACGATCTTGCGATGACTCTCGCGTTTATGGATTTCTACGAAGACGCACTTGAAGTATTGCGCTTAAGTCAAAGAACTGCAGAAGCTGAATGGTTCGAACTCGAGCTCCTTTTAAAAAGCCGAAGGTTTTTAGAGGCCTTAGAACTTAGCCAACAACTCGAAGTGAAGTTTGCCCAAGATCCCGAAAGTAGTTTCGCGGCCGTCTATGCCAGAGCGCGAGCCCTTTGGGGTCTTGGTCAAAAATCTCAGGCAATTGATTTCATGAAAAGCATCGTCAAAGTGAAAGCACATTATAAGAATGCCCACTCTCTCCTAAGTCACTGGCAGGGACAATCTTAAATGAAATCCTTCTCACGCAAATTTTGGGTCTCCATTGGATTGCTGGCCGGAACAGGTTTCTTACTCGGTGCTCTTATTGGCGTGGGAGTTCCTAAACTTAAAACCTATATTTTACTCAAAGTTGAAAATGCCTCGAGAGATCATACTCCTGTTCGCGTTCTACCGAAAAATGTGAGCTTTCACCTTTTTCCGATCTCTATCTCATTTGAAAACGTGAGAGTCATCCCGAAAGACGAACTCAAGGCAATCATTGATCCCTTTGCAATTGGCGAGGTCGAAGTTGAAATGAGTCTTTTTAAATTATTAACGGGCGATCTTAAAATTAATCGTCTTGCTATTCGTGACACGGCTCTTGAGGTTCGAGTTCCTGAAAGCAAAAAGAAATCAAGCGCCAGACCTCTTGAAGGTTTGTTCGCTGCGTTTCAAAATGTTCCGCTTCAAAATTTAGATGTTGAAAAATCAGATATTAAAATTTTTATACCAGATCCTAAGACAGCAGTAGCGATTTCGGGCCTACAACTCAATATCGAAAAATATAATGATGAAATCGGGATCGGTATTATTTCGGACTCTATTTATTTAAGAGACTTAAATAGCAAAGCCGATCTTCGGGTCGGCACTGAATGTAAATTATTTTTGTCTCCTAACAAAATTATTGTTTCGAACTTTAAGCTTCAGCGGGGCGACTCTCAATTTGTCGCTAATGGAACCGGTAATGGCGACATTGAAGCCCTCGTTCTGAAAGACTACGACTTCAAAGCGCGCGGCAGCTTTAGCCTTGAATCTCTCTCAACTTGGGCGGCAAAAGCTTTGGGCGAGTCCAACCAGTTTCCAAAAATGACTGGATCTGCAGATGTGACTGCCGAACTCAAACTGCGCCCAGGACAGACTGAAGAATATAAATTTGATGTCAAAACGGAAAAATTGAAAGTCCTCAAATATATTGTCGGTGACGTTGAATTTAAAGGCACACTTCTCAACAAAGAAGTTTTAGTAAAAAACTTAACTGTGCTGAACAATAGTTTTAATGTTGATCTTCTCGATCTTAAAATTTTGCTGAATGATAAAATTCAAATGACAACAACTGCAAAAATTAAGAGCTTTTCTTTGTATGAGCTGTTTCCGAATTTAGGACTTAAAGAGATTCCACTCTGGCTAAAGGCGAGTGGCGAATTTCCTTGCGAAGCCGAAGTTAAGCCAAGCTTTTCACTAAAATGTAGTGGATCGATGCAGGGGCGGGATTTACTTCTAAGGCCAGGGATGAAAACGGATCGCACCATTATCGCCGTTGACAGCTTTACCGCTACAGGTGGTCTACAGGTCGATACCAATGCCGTAAGCTACGACGCTCGCTTGACGATGCCGAATTCGAAAGGATCTAGCTCAGGCAAGATTACTTACTCTGAAGGCTTTCAAATTAAGTACGTCGGAGACACCCTAAACTTCAAAGACGTTAAAAATTTAGCGGACCTCAAAATTGAGGGCAACACACAGATCGCCGGAGAAACTTCGGGCGATAGCTCCTCTGCAACCATGCTTTTGCAACTTAATGGAACAGACATGTGGCTCAGCGATTTCTGGCTCGGAAATGCGAAAGCCAATCTTAACTATGCAAAGGGTAAGCTCAACTTTTCAAATTTATATGGGCACTATCCCAAATCAAATTATCAAGCAGATGTTTCGGTTAATCTGTTAGAAAATCGCATTTCAGTTCTCGGCAGGGCTCAAAAGTTTGATGCCGCTGATCTCTTGCAAATTTTTGGTCGCAAGGTCAAGCTCCCCTTCACCGTGACCGGTAGTGGAAGTGTTCAGGCAAAAGTCTGGGGTCCACTTAAATTCAATGCTCTTAGCTATGATTTAAAATCGCAAATCAATCGCGGAACTATTTGGCGCGAACCTTTTGAACAATTTGCATTTGATCTCCATGCTCGTGATGGCGAAGTAGCAACAGATCGCGTCCAACTCATTCGTGGTGGTCAAGTTGTCAATTTATCTGGAGTCGGCCACCCCAATGGAGATATCGATGTTGCTGCTCACGCCCAAAATATTAAACTTGAAGAATCCCCTAACTTTCAAGATTTTGGACTGGCAGTTTCAAGTCTTGCAGAATTTGATCTGAAGCTTCAAGGTTATGTTTTGAAACCAGACGCAGATCTTTATGGTAAACTCACTAAGACATCTGTTGCAGAGCAAACCGCAGGAGATTCTGACTTTCACGTTAAATTTCGTGAAAATACCATCGAGACTCAGGGAAATTTTTTAAATAATACGATCCAAACGAATTTAATTATTCCGCTCAATCCGAGCGCACCATTTGCTATGAAGATAAAAACCGCCGATTGGAATTTTGCTCCTCTATTCACGTCACTGAAGGCGGCTAGTGCGAAACGCGACTTCGACTCAAGGTTGACTTCTGATATGAGCTTAACAAGCGCAAAAGGCGGACTGTGGAATTCGTCAGGTAAAATTGCCGTGCAAAAATTTGAACTCAAACGTGGAGCTCTTGAAATGTCTGCTCCAAAAGAAATTAAATTAAAAGTAACCGACGGCCAGTTTCGAATCGAGAACTTTGTACTTGGTGGCCAAAACACCAGTTTAAAAATCGCCGACGCTAATCCTCCGACCGACAAAATAGACTGGCAAGTGAATGGCAAACTCGATATGGGCCTGATATCCTTACTTCTCCCCTTCTTCGAAGAGCTTCGAGGAGAGCTTTCATTTGCTTCAAACTTAAAGGCAAATCAAACACGCCTCGATCTTCTAGGCTCTGCCTACATAGATCATGGCTATTTAAAACTCTTTGATTTTGTTCATCCGTTTGAAGAACTGAAGGCCGACATTTTGTTTAACAAAAAGAAAGTGCTCGTGAACTCCATTAAAGGAGAATTTGCCGGCGGGCAAATTTCAGGTGACGGTAACCTAGAAGTGAAAGCCTATCGCAATTTTCCCTTTCAGATTAATGCTGTTTTAGATAAAGTCACGATGAAAATACCAGACGGTTTCGTCACAAAAGGAAGTGGTAAAATTGTTTTTAGCGGATCCTGGTTTCCGTTTTTGCTAAAAGGAAATTACGATGTTACCGATGGAATGATCACAAAAGAATTCGGCGGCGGAGATGACAGCACAACCTCAAAAGTAAATCAGTATCTTCCGCAAAACATTTCAGAAGAAAACGTGAGCACACTTCTTTTAGACTTA